>CAZJHA010000006.1:0-5370 GCA_964545755.1 uncultured Halobacteriales archaeon
GTGATTATCACGAGCGGCTATCGCGTCGGGCCGGGCGAGGTCGAGCGGACGATTCTCGACCACGAGAGTGTCCAACAGGTCGGCGTCGTCGGCGTGCCCGACGAGACCCGCGGTGAGCGCATCAAAGCGTTCGTCCAACCCGTTTCGGGGAGTGGCTCGGAAGTGCTGGGTGAGGAGATTCGGGACCTCGTGCGCGAGCGACTGGCGAAACACGAGTACCCCCGAGACATCGAGTTCGTCGAGAGCCTGCCACAGACGACGACCGGGAAGATACAGCGCCGGAAGCTCCGCGAACGCGAGCAGGGAGATGCCAACGGGTAGTGAGTCACCAGTAGGGGTTCGACAGCCACCGCCGCGAGCGTGCGCCGACGGCGCTCATCGCCCCGATGGCGACGGCGACCAGCGCGAGGACGACAGCCGTCGTCGGCCCGAGAGCGTCCAGTGCGAGGACGACGAGACTACCGACGGCCGCGATGAGGGCGAGGAAGACGACGAGTACGGCGAGCAGCCGTGAGAGCCACATCTCAGGCGCCCCGTGGTCGGTGGCTGTGTTCTATGGCGCAATCGCTGTGAGCGTTCATCTGCGTGGAGCGAGTGACAGCGTCGTCGTTCATAAGCCTCGTGGTCCGCCGGCGGGCACGCGAGCCACGGCGTTCAAGAGCACTGCGCGTCGAGTGGGGCCATGACCACAGTCGCCGTCCTCTGTGACGCGCCAAACGAGGGCGTGCTGGCCGACCTCGCGGCGACGACCCCGCTCACCGAAGGCGAGACCGCAGACCTCTATGCCGCGATGTGTGCCGACGTGTTCCGCGCGGTCGAGGCGAGCGCGAGCGACCTGCTCGTCAACTACCGCCCCCGCGAGTCGGGCGATGCTGAGGAGGACCTCCGCGCGCTCGCCGACGCCGCTCTCGAAAATCCGGAGGGGGTGCGCTACGAGAAACAGGTCGGCACGACGTTCGCCGGTCGCGTCGGCAACACCGTCACGCACCTGCTCGAAAGTGAGGAGGAGAGTTCGACGATGGCCGTCGAGCCGACCGCGCCCTTCCTCACCCGCGGCGATATCGACGGGCTGGCGATGAAACTCCGCCGGAGCGACGTCGTGCTCGGACCCACTTCGGGAGGGCGAGTGTATGCCGCCGGCTTCTCCTCAACCGTGGATTTCACAGAGGCCTACACGCCGCCGGCAATCGAGACGCTCACCGCGCGCGCGAACGACGCCGGTCTCGACGTCGATTACGGCCCGATGGTCCCCGTGGTCGAGACCCACGAGGACATCGTCGGTGCGCTCGCGCTCGTCCGCGCGCGCCGCCGGGCTGAGCGCAATGTTCCCCACCACACCGACGAGTATCTCGACGAACTCGGACTGGCGCTTGTCGATGAGGACGGCGACCTCGAACTGACGAAAGCGGACACCGACAGGTCTTAGACGCCCGCCGGGGTAGTCGTGGCTGCGGTGGGGTGGCAGAGTGGACAATTGCGCCTGTCTTGAAAACAGGTGGCCTTTGGCCTCATGGGTTCGAATCCCATCCCCACCGTGTTTCGGGACAAGACTGCGAGCAGCAACGCTTTTGCGGCGACCGAACGGGTTACGAACATGGCCGACTGGCCCCACGACCCCGACGGCGAGGAAGGAAGCGAAGGGAAGCGCAAGTACGGACAGGCAGTCATCGCCAAGAAAGTCGACGAGGAGGAGGACTTCCCCCTCGACGTGTCGGCGTTCGTCGACGAGCACGGCGACGAGCCGATTCGCCTCAATCACGAGCGGGTCGTCAGTCTCGAAGACGTCTTCGATGGTGTCTCAGACGACGAAATCGAGGACATCCAGACGATGCATCGCCGCGTCGGCGCGGCGATGCGCGAGAACGGCCTCTGGGAGTACGACGCCGAAAGCGAAGGTCCCGGTACCGAGGCCTGACACAGGATTCGGCGCGGACGAAAGCACCTAAACGCCACCGGCTGGATTGGCGTACATGACCGGCGGCACCGACTCCACGCGCCACTCCGCCGGCCTGTTCTCGCTGCGGCGAATCCTCGCCGTCGGCTGGGTGACGCTCACCACGGTCGTCTTTTGCAACGTCGCCATCAAGTACCTCGACGGTCAATTGCTCGGCGCGAACACCAGGATTCCGAAGTTCTGGCCGCTCAGCAAGTTCACCCTCCGCATCGAGCGGCTCCCACTACCGGAGGCTCCCCTGTTCGCCGTCGCGGCGATTGCGGTCTTCATCGTTGCGACCGTCTACCTGCTCCGTACCGACCGAACCTCCATCGTTCCGGTAGTCGTTGCCGGCGTCGTGTTGGCCGTGCTCACGACGCTGACCCACGGCGTCGGTCCGGGCCTGCTCAGGCCGCTCTCGGCACCGGGGAGCTACGAGCGGGCGGCCATCGGTATCGCCGACCCCGGTGGCTACTACGAGGCCGCCGTCGCCGTCACAGACCCCATCAGGTTCCTCAAAACGTTCGAATTCCAACAGCTGGGTCTGCCGCTGCACGCGCGCACCCACCCGCCGGGCGCGGTATTCACCTTCTATCTCTTCGAGGTGCTCCTGCCGTCGTCGCTGGCCGTCTCGCTGGTCGTCGGCACGCTCTCGCTCGCGCTTTCGGCGGTGCTCTTGTTTCGCGTGCTCGAAACGTACTACCCGCGCGACGTCGCCCAGTTCACGACCTTCCTGTTCGTTCTCCTGCCGGCGGTCCAGATTTACACCTTGACGACGCTCGACATCGTGATTACGGTCGTCATGCTGGCTGCGGTGTACTGCTTCACGCGCGAATCACAGCTCGTCGCGGCGTTCGGCACGCTCGCCTTCGTGTTCGTCGCCTCGACACAGACGTTCGTGTTCGTCTTCGTCCTCCTCGTGCTCGCCGCGTTCGCCGCCATCCGCCCCGCAAAGCGCCGCCCGCTCGTCGTCGTCCTTCTCGGGCTGGTCGGCGCGTACGCGCTGCTCGCGGTCGTCTTCGACTTCAACTATCTCAACTCGTTCGCCATCGCCTCCGAACAGCAAAATCCCGGTGGATTCCTCCTGTTCGCCGAACCGCTGCGCTATCTCTACACGCGCATCGAGGACGTCGCCGAAATTCTCCTGTTCTTCACGCCGTATCTGGGACTGCTCGCACTCGCCGGCACGCGCGTCCTCCGGCGGGGTGCACGCGGCCTCAGCACGCGCGACCGCGAGCCGCTCGTGCTGTTCGGCGCGGCAGTGGTCTCGATTCTCGGGCTGTTTGCCGGCGGCGTCTATCACACCGGCGAGACCGCCCGTGGCGCACTCTTCGTCTATCCGTTCCTCATGCTGCCGGTCGCCGCCGCGCTGCGGGCCACGAACGCTTCATGGAGGCGGCGGGCGCTGCTCGCGGCGGCGGTGTTCGGGCAGACACTCCTGATGCAGCTCGTCGGCGATTACTGGTGGTAGACACCCACTTTTTTCTGCGTCGGGTTCGCCAGGGGCGAACCACTCCTTGAAAAACCTGGACTAAAAAGACCCGCTCGCTCGGCCATGCCTCGCTCGCGGTTCGGTTGCTTTCCGCTATCGTACTGCGACAGCCACACCCTCCCCAACCGATTCGCTCGCTTCCTACGGTCGCTCACTCATCCCTCACACGAGTCGTGCCTGCGGCACTCCCGTGCGCCACCACAACCGCCGTCACCACGCCGTCTCAAGCGTCTCCTCGATTGCTTCGAGCGTCGGGTCGAATCCCTCTGGACCGTTGTCGATGAATTGGTCGTCGTGGGTAGCTTCGGCGACGGCGGGGAGTGCCTCTCGCTCGATACCCTCGACCTCGCGGAGCCGAGCAGGCAGTTCCATCCCGTCGCGCACCTCCCGCACGGCGTCGACGACCGCCGCAGCGGTGTCGTTCGCCCCGTCCACGTCGAGCGCCGCGGCGAGTGCGTCGCGGCGGCCATCGACTTCCGAAAAGAGCAGCTCCAACACTGGTGGAGCCATCACCGCGTGGGCGACGCCCTGCTGGATGCCCTGCCCACGCAGGCCGTGACCGAAGGCGTGAACCACCGACAGCAGCCCCGGTCCACTCGTCGCCCGGCCGTACTGAACGAGCACGATGCCCGCGACCGCACGCTCCATCACGGCCGGCTCGTCGGCCGGGAGTCGGGGTAGTGATTCGCCCAACAGTGCCAGTCCGCGGAGCGCGGGTGCATCGGTCAGCGGGTTCGCATGCCGGGAGTACGGGAGTTCGAGACCCTTATCGAAGCCGTTCATCGCCGAACCGAACAGTGCCCCAGCGGGCGTGTTCTCGAAGAGGTTCGGGTCGTACGCAAGCGCGTCGGGCACGAGCGCCGGGTCGCCAAAGCCCGCGAGGAGGTCCCCGTCCCCGTCGTCGAACGTCACCGATCCACCGGTCGAGAGGTCCGCGCCCGCGAACGTCGTCGGCACGGCCACCAGCGGCGCGAGGTCTTCGTCGGGCACCGGAAGTGCGCCCGTGTCGGCGGCGTGTGCGCGAAGTTCCTCGTAGGAGCGGCCGTCGGCCCGAATCGCTCGCATCGCCCGCGCGAGGTCGATGCTGCTCCCGCCCCCGACCGCAACGAGCGCGTCGGCGTTCGTCCCGTCCATTGCTTCGACGCCATCGACGACACTCCGCGCCGATTTCGCGGGTGTCGTCTCGTCGAAGATACCCGCGAGTCGGTCGCCGAGACCCTCCTCGATTGAGTCCATCAACTCGCGGTTCGCGCCGACGTTCGACCCACAAACCACGAGCGCGCGCTCTGCGCCCGCGTCGGCGACCATCGCATCGAGGTCCGCAGTAGTGCCTCGGCCGAACGCGATGCGTCCCGCGGCGTTGTCGTACTCGAACGGCTCGATGGAGTCCATACGCCAGAGACGGCCGTGTGCGGGATAACGGTTCGTCCGGTCGCTACCGCGTCACCGCGGCCCCGAGGTCGGCAAGCACGTCGAAAAAGCCCGGAAACGAGACAGCGACGTGTTCGACACCCGTGACGGTGGTCGTCCCCTCCGCGGCCAGTCCGGCGACCGCGAGCGCCATCACGATGCGGTGGTCGCCCCGGCCATCGACGCGCGTGCCCCGGAGGCTCGATTCGTCGCCATGTATCGTGAGCGAGTCCTCTCGCTCGGTGACGGACGCGCCCAGTTTTTCGAGTTCGTCGGCCATCGCGCTCACGCGGTCGGTCTCCTTGTAGCGGACGTGTTCGGCGTTCACGAGTCGGGTCTCGCCGTCGGCCACGGCTCCGAGAACGGCGAGCGTCGGGAGCAGATCGGGTGTGTCGCCGACGTCGATTTCGACGCCCCTCAAACCTGTGCGTGCGACCGAAATCACACCCATATCGCGGTTCCACGTGATCTCCGCACTCATCCGTTCGAGGATGCCCACGATGGCGCTGTCGCCCTGCGCGCTCGGGTACGCACC
>CAZJHA010000006.1:5470-25278 GCA_964545755.1 uncultured Halobacteriales archaeon
GCGGTCACGAACTGCGAGGAGACATCGCCGGGCATCGAAACCTGCCCACCTGCCACCGGACCGCCAACGACGAGCGGGGCCTGCCCGTTCGCGCGCGTGCTCTCGGCACGCCCCTCTAGACTCCGAATGGCCGACAGCAGCGGTCCGTGTGGACGCGAGCGCAGCGACTCGTCGCCGGTGAGCACCGTCAACCCGCCGGCGAGCGCTGCCGTCGCGGTGACGAGGCGCATCGTCGTCCCACTGTTGGCACAGTCGATGACGTCCTCCGGTGTGTGGGGGCGGCCGAACCCCCGAACCACGACGCCATCGCTGTCGTCGGTGAGTCCTTCGACACTCCCGCCGAAAGCTTCGACCGCGCGTGCAGTCGCGCGCGTGTCGGCGCTCACGAGCGGCCGTTCGATACGCGTCCGGCCGTCGGCGTAGCCAGCCGCCAGAATCGCCCGATGGGTGTAGCTCTTCGACGGTGGTGCTCCGACCGCCCCGTCAATCGTGGAGTTGCCGACATCGGCGTTCATACCCGCTCCTCGAACGGCGGCGGTATCAGACTGCCGACCACAACCGTGATTTTCGACTCGTGGTCCGACCACTTCCGACCGTTCGCTCCCTCAGAGCGTGTACGAATCGAACCGCCGAGAGACGTAGCGGTAGGCAAGCGGCGGGGCGACGAGACCGAGCGCGACGGCGACGGCTCCGCCGCCGACGCGAAGCATCGGTGCGCCGATATCGAGTGAGAACCCGAAATAGCGGGCGACGAAGCTGATGAGACCGGACAGTACGGCTGCGCCGCCCGGAATCAACGCGACCGCACCCCCGAGAGCGCCGACGGCTACCACGAGCGTATAACAGACGAAGGCGGTCTTGCTCGGGACCACGACTTCCCGACTGCGGCTCACGCGAACCGTCCCGAAGCGCGGGAATCGGGTGCCGATGGCCAGTGCGAGCACCGGCCCGGTGACACAGAGCACCGCGCTCATGGCCGCGAGCGCAACCCACCGCGATGGGTCGAGCGGACTTAACAGACCGGCAAGCGCCGTTGCCCCGGCGACCAGCGGCAGGCCAACGGTCGCCACCGCGAGGACGTGTCCGCGCACGAACTGCCCACCACGAACGCCCGTCGTGAGCGTCACCGGCAGTAGCGCCCCCTCGTCACCGAGCGGGTTGAGCGCCGCCGCGCCGACCGCCCACGTGCCGTACAGCGCCAGCAGCACCGGCAGCGACGCGGGAACTTCGCCCGTGGTGAACGCCTGCTGGAGCGGCGCGAACAGCAAAAAGAGCGGATAGACGACATAGATGAGCCGTATTGGCGCGCGCCTCGTCCGTCGCCATATCTTCGTCACGACCGCGCGCGTCGGTCCCGCGGCAACCCGCGAGAGAACTGTGGAGTCGGCGTCGCTGTCCTCGTAGGTTCGCGTGCCCGGCTGTGCTCTGTCGGCGTACCAGAGCCGCTCGGCCGCACGCACGTCGACAGCCAACAGTACTGGGACGCCGACCGCGACCAGCGCGAGCGCGCCCGCTATCCGTAGCGGCGACGGCGCGCCACCGGGAATCCCGGCCACGAGCAGGTCGCCGAACCACGCCGTAGGGGAGGCCTGCAACAGCCCGAACAGTTCGACGAGCGCGCGCCCGAACGCCTCCGAGGAGACCGCGACGAAGTAGGCAAGAAAGGCGACGACCGCGAGGACGGACTTGTATCGCGTGAGCAGTTCGGACTGACCGACGACGATCTTGATGGCGACACCCACGATGTGGCCGGCGAGCAGCGCCGTCGCGAACACCGCAAGCAGTGCCACGACGATGCTGAGAAAGGCCGCCGGTGCGCCGATACCGAGGGCGAACGCCCCCGCCACCGCGACCACCGGCACCGCGGCGACCGACAGCACGCGCGCGGCCTCAGCCAGCACCAATCCTCCAAGGACGTCGGGGGCCGGAACGGTCGTCAGCATGCCCGCCTCGTGTTCGATGCGAGCGGTCTTGCCGACGGCGCGCTGGGCAATCAGGGCCACCGGTCCGAGCCACGCGAGCGCGAGCGCGCCGCGCGCACCGTCGAGCACCGGCAGCGCGTCGATGGCCGCTGCGCCGTACGTGTAGGCGGCGTAGCTTCCGCCGGCGCTCACCCCGAGGAGGATGAGGAGGAACATACCGAAGCCAAGCAGTTGCGTCTTGTTCCCCACCATCGCGCGCAGACTCCGGCGGTACTCGACCCGGCCGATGGCGAGACTCGTATCGAGCGCCGGCCAGTTCATCGGGCCTCCGCCGGCCGCTCGCTCGTCACGTCGAGGAAGACGTCTTCGAGCGAGCGCTCCTCCTCAGCGCGATGAGTGAGTCGCTCGGGTGCATCCTCGGCGACCAGTGACCCCTCGTAGAGCACGCCGACCATATCTGCGAGTCGCTCGACCACTGGGAGGATGTGTGTCGAGAGGAAGACGGTAGTGCCGCCGTCGGCGAGTTCGGTGATGAGGTCATAGACCGTGCGCGCGGCACGCGGGTCGAGTCCCGACGTGGGTTCGTCGAGGAAGACCACGCTCGGCTCGTGGACGACCGCCTGAATCAGCGCCGTCTTCTGTTTCATCCCCTTCGAGTACGTGCCCACCCGCTCGTTCGCGTCCTTGGCGAGGTCGAGACGCGAAAGCAGCGTCTCGATGCGGTCGTCCCGCTCGATGTCGCGGAGACCGGTGACGTAGCGCAGCTGCTCGCGTGCGGTGAGCTCGTCGTACAGCGGCGGCTCCTCGGGCAGAAACCCGATTTCGGGAACCACCTCGTCCCGGTTTTCGATTGGGTGGCCGGCGACGCGGGCCGTGCCGCTGGTCGGGCGTACCAGCGTCGTCAGCATCCGCATGGTCGTCGTCTTGCCCGCACCGTTGGGACCCAAGAAGCCATACACCGACCCGGCAGGCACGGTGAGATCGACGCCCGAAACGACGGTCGTCTCGTCGAAGCGCTTCGTCAGGTCCTCCGTTTCGATGGCGGGCGGCATATCCGAAAATCAGTCAATCACGGCAAAAATATTTTCATCTGATGCGACCACTCTATGGACATCCGCACCGCATTTGCCCATCGAACGGGTTTTCATCCGCCGGTGTGAATCTCGGGTGTGACCGCAACCGAGTGGCAGCGCGCGCTCGATGACGCCGGCGAACTCGACTCGTCCATCACCGAGCGCATCATCGACACCCACGGCGATAGAGGTGTGCGCGCCATCGAGGCCGTCGCCGAGCAGCGCGTCAAGCAGTACCTCGATTTCACGGTCGTGGTGGGCCATACCGACGAGTACGTCGTCGAGGGTGGCGGCTGCACCTGTAAGGATTCGGCCTACAACCTCGATGCCGACGACGACACCGAGCGCTGCTGGCACGTCCTCGCCGCCGACATCGCCAGCCGGGTCGGCGCGCTCGACCACCACGAGATGTGGTACTCCGAGGTCCGCGACCTTCTCTAAATCCTCCACTTTTTCTGCGTCGGGTGGCCTCCCCGCGGTCGGCCACCTCTCTTTGAAAACCTGGACGCAAAACTCCCGCTCATTCGCGTTGCTCGTTCGCGCGGATGCTCCACTTTCTGTCCTCCACACAGCACCGCAGAAGCCCTCGACCGTTCGCTCCGCTCGCCGAGACGCCAGGAACCGCACCGCTACCGCCTCCGCCGCACCGCGGTCGCCACCGCAGCTACACCGCGCTACCCGAACATGATGTCGTGGCGGTCCTGTGGCTCGGCCGCTTCGAGGTGCTGGCTTAGGCCCTCGTAGTAGTTTCGCACCTCGGCGGCGAACGTCTCCAGTGGCCCGGTGTCGATGTCGAGGTCATAGACCGTGCGCACGCTCTCGATGAGCCGGAGTGCGGCCTCGATATCGGGCGCTTGGCTGTGGACCGGCGTCGTGAGAACGCCGGTGGCGAGGTCGCTGTCCATCCCGCGCTGCATCAGGCTCGCGTTCACCCCATCGAGGAAGCCATCGCCCATCGGCGGTAGCTTTCCCTCCGAGAGCCGGCGTTCCTGATAGTCCTCGGAGGCGACGTAGAAGACCTGATGGCCGTCCGGTCCGTGCGGAATCGGCACCCCCGAGAGGACCGTGACCTCCGCAACCTCGTTCTCGGCCGTCCAGTCCAACAGTGCCGTGCTGAACGCCTCGGCGGCGAAGGGTGGGATGAACAAATCCCCCACCAACACCGTGACGTCCAGCCCGTCCCGCGAGAACAGTCGCGTGTGATGGCGTGGCGTGCCGTTCTCGAAGGGCGTAATCGTCGGCAGTTGCTCGACGGTGACGTGGCCGCGCTCTTCGAGGTCGAGGTGGTCGACGATGTAGTCGACGGCGGTAAGCCCGGCGAGACCGAACGTCGAAAACCCGGCAATGACCGTCTCTGAAGCCGGCTTTCCCTCCTGTTCGACGCGAAACGATGGCTCGTCCGGCACTGGCTGCTGTGACATACCCTCACCTTCGCCCGCCCGCGAGTTAACCGTTGGCGTCACGAAACCCGGCATACGAATCACAGTCACAGTACGAAAACCGGCACGCGCGCCGATGTCCTCCGGACTGCGGCGGCGACCCATCCAGAACGGTTTTTCGCCCGTAGCGGGTAGGTCGACCGTGCTCTGCGTTCTCTCGGATACCCACGGCACGGACGGTCATCGCCTCGACGGCCACCTCCTCGATACCGTCCGTGAGGCCGAACTGGTCGTCCACGCCGGCGATTTCACGACCGAGTACGTTCTCGACGCCTTCGAAGCCGAGTGTGCCGACTTCCGTGCCGTTCAGGGCAACAACGCCACGCCGGCCGTCCGCGAGCGTCTGCCCGGAGAGCGCATCGTCGACCACGACGGTCTCTCCATCGCGCTCACCCACGGCGACGACCGCGACGCCACCAGATTGGCGCTGTTCGGCCGGCAGGAGGGTGCGGACCTCGTGGTCTCGGGACATTCACACCAGCCGGGCATCACCGACACGGGCGACATCACCCTCCTGAACCCGGGCAGTCACGCCGACCCCCGGTGGTATCGGCCGGGCTACGCGGAACTCGCTGTCGAGGATGGCCACGTCGAGGGGCGGCTCCGCGAGCCTGACGGCGAGGTCTTCGAGGAATTTCGGATTCAAGTATGAATGCCCCGAAACGGATTTAGGCGACGGTCGGCTACTCTCCGCATGGTGTTCGGCATCGACCCGGTGTTGCTTGCACTTCTGGTGGTCATCCTGCTGGTCTTTTTCGGGTTCTACCTCCTCATCCGGCGCACTGCGACGGCTTTCCGTGAGGGGGCCGAGCGTGGCCGGCGCTAGTTCGTCGCCCGCCTGACGCCTTCGAGTGCTTTTTCGATATCGTCGCCGTCGACGTCCCAGTGGGTACACAGCCGCACGGTGTGTTCGCCGAAGGCCGACGCGCGCACGCCCTCCGTGGCAACCCCTTCGACGAACGCCTCGGCCGGCCCGCTGGTCTCGACGAGGACGATGTTCGTGTCGGGTGAATCCGCGCTGAGGCCGTCGATGGCGTCGAGTCCCGCCGCGAGCGTGCGGGCGTTCTCGTGGTCGTCGGCGAGGCGCTCGACGTTTGTGAGTGCCTCCAGTCCGGGTGCGGCGACGACGCCCGCTTGGCGCATGCCCCCGCCGAACAGCTTCCGATTGCGGCGCGCGCGAGCGATGAATTCCTCGCTGCCGGCGAGCATCGAGCCGACGGGCGCGCCGAGACCTTTCGAGAGACAGAACATTACGGAATCGACGTTTTCGAGCAGCCGCGGCGCTGGCGTGTCGAGTGCGACGCTCGCGTTGAACAGCCGTGCGCCGTCGACGTGGATAGGAACGTCGTGCTCGTCGGCGGCCGCGGCGGCCGCGTCGATCTCCTCGGCAGTGATGGCGACGCCGCCCTTTCGGTTGTGGGTGTTTTCGAGCGTCACCAATCCTGTGCCGGGTCGGTGAGCGCTTCGCTCGACGAACTCCTCGTGAACGTCCTCGGGGGTGATGACGCCGCGTTCGCCGCCGTCGACTGGTCGGGCTTGGAGCCCCGAGAGCTGGGCGAGACCGCCGACCTCCCAGTTGTAGATGTGGCTTGCGCGCTCACAGAGCAGCTCGCTTCCCCTGTGGGTGTGGGTGCGCGCGGCGATTTGATTGCCCATCGTTCCGGTCGGTACGTAGAGGGCGGTGTCCATGCCGACGGTCTCTGCGGCGCGGGCTTCGAGGTCATTTACTGTGGGGTCCTCGCCGTAGACGTCGTCGCCGACCTCGGCGGTCCGGGCCGCCTCGCGCATCGCGTCGCTGGGCCGTGTGACCGTGTCGCTTCGGAGGTCTATCATGGCCACCCGTTGTTTCGCTGCGGTGAAATACCTCGCGCCATGTGACGATTCGACGAACGCTCGCCACTGTCCTCGACGGGCCATCGACGTCCGTGACCCGTCATCAGCAGGGACAACCTATAACATCGCCAGTAGTGTATTTCGATACAATGGTGGAACTGGCCACCGAACTGCCCGGCGAGTCTCTCTCGGCGAGCGAGATCGAACATCTCCGCGAACGTCCCGGAGTGCGAAGCGTCATCGAGCTCCCGACCGGCCGCGAACATCGCCACAACGTCACCAGCGCCGCGACCGTCCTCGTCAGAAAGGAGGTGCTGTACCTCACGCTCGATTCCAACCAGGAACGGTGGCGTCAGCACGTGTTGGCGCGCAACGCCGACAAACGGGAGCTACTCGAAGCGACGCTCGACCAGCTTGAGGGCTCCGGCAACGACACGCCGCCGAACGGTGAGTAGGGCCAGAAAGGACGGTTCGACTCGAAGCGGCGGTCGTCCTCGCTCGACTACGGCCGGATGTAGGCGTAGCCGTCGTTCTGTAGCCGGGTGAGTTCGCCGACACCAGAGGAGACGGTCTCGACGCCGTCGACGAGGTCCGATTCGTCGAGGTCGAACATGGCGAGCGTGTTCGAACACGCCTTGACCGACACGCCGCTCTCGACGAGTGCTCGCACGCGCTCGCTCTCGTCGCCCTCTTTGGTCACCGGGTCGATACCCTCGGCCTGTGCGAGCACCGCGATGTCGTCCATCTCGATGCTGTCGTCCTCGGTGAGGTTCTCGGCGAGCGTGAGCGCGAGGTCCTGTTCGTCCGCACTGCTGCCGATGAGGTGGAAGACGGTCTTGTTGTCTTCGAGCACGCCTCAGACGAGGGCTGCCAGCGGGGAATATCTATCGCCGTCGGGCACGTTTGTCGCGTTCACCCCGACGAAACGTCCGCACACGCCTTCATCACGACCTTGCTCAGCGCGGGGTGGGCGTGAATCAGCGTGTTCGCGAGGGCATCGGTACCCAATCCGTGACGGACGGCGGGGGTCACCTCGTGGAGCAACGTCGAGGCCTCGTGGCCGATGATGTGACAGCCGAGAATCTCATAGCTACTGGGGTCGGCGAGCACCTTCACGAACCCCTCATCGAGTTTCAACGCCCGGCTCATCGCCGTGTCGGTGAATGCGGCCCGCCCGACGACGTATTCCCTTCCATCATCTTCGAGCGCCGCCTCGGTCTCGCCGACCGCGCCGATCTGGGGTTCGGTAAAAATCGCATGCGGCAGGGCGGTGAAATCCGCCTCCCGTCCCTCGTCGCGGGCGACGTTTGCCGTCATGATTTCGCCCTCGTAGTCGCCCGAGTGTTTGAACATGGCGTTGTCGGCGATGTCGCCCATCGCCCAGACGTTCTCGACGTTCGTTGCCAGCTCTTCGTCGGTCGCGATGAAGCCCGCGTCGGTCGTTGCGACGTTCGTCGCGTCGAGGTCGATGCTGTCGGTGTTCGGCCGGCGACCGAGCGCCACCAGCAGTTCGTCGCCCGCCACCTCGATTTCCTCGCCCGACGCCGATTCGGCGGTTGCGATGACGTCGCTGCCGGACTCGGCGACTGCCGTGACGCGATGGCCGGTGTGTACCTCGTGGCGTTCCTCGGCGATGTCGGTGAACGCCGCAGCGACCTCGCGGTCCTCACGGCTGACCAGTCTGTCGCTCTGGTCGATGAGCACCACGTCGGTTCCGAACGCATCGAAGAAGTAACCGAGTTCGGCGGCGATGTAGCCGCCGCCGAGCACCACCAACCTCTCGGGGGGACTTTCGAGTCGAATGGCGTCGTCGCTGGTGAGGAAGTCCACCTCGTCGAGACCGTCGATGGCGTCGGGAACCGTCGGGCGCGACCCGGCCGCGATGACGACCTTCTCACCGGTGTGTGTCTCGCCGCTTTCGGTCTCGATGGTGTGGTCGTCGACGAACTGGGCCTCTTCTTGAACGAGCGTCAGATTTTCCTCCTCGCGTTTGTTCGATTCCTTTCCGCTCGCGACTTCGGCGAGTTCGTCGTTCACCTCGCGGGCGAACTCGCTGAAATGCACCTCCTCGACGGTGGTCTCGATACCGAAGTCCGCGGCCGCCCGGACGTCGTCGAGGGCGTTCGCGTGCTGGATGAGCATCTTCGAGGGGTTACAGCCACGATTGAGGCAGGTACCGCCGAGCGGCCCCTTCTCGATGAGCACGGTGTCGAGTCCTTCGTCGGCCGCCGCCGAGGCGACCGTGTTGCCGGTGCCGCCACCGAACACGATGCAGTCGAACTGTGCCATACTGGCTTCGAGAATCCCGGTGCGTAAATGGGTTTAGTGCGTGTCCGTGTCGCACGACCCCGTTCTATCGCAAGCCAAAGGTACACCGGTCGGGCGCGCCAAACGACCGCATGGAGCGCACCAACCCAGCCACCGGCGACGAGCTTGACCCCATCGAGGAGCACAGTCGAGAGGACATCGACGCCGCGCTCGATACGGCGAGCGACGCCTTCGAGGAGTGGCGCGACACCCCAATCGGCGAGCGCCAGCGACTCATCGGTAACGCGGCCGACGTGCTCCGCGCAAACAAGGACGAATACGCCGAGTTGATGACTCGCGAGATGGGCAAACCAATCGACGGGGCCGTCGCGGAGGTCGAGAAATCGGCGTGGGCCTGCGAGTATTACGAAGAACACGCCGACGAACACCTCCAGGACGAGGTCATCGCCACCGACCCAGAGACGAAGACCTACGTCTCCCACGAACCGCTCGGGCCGGTGCTGGCGGTGATGCCGTGGAACTACCCGTTCTGGCAGATCTTCCGGTTCATCGCCCCACACGTCACCGCCGGCAACGTCGGCCTCCTGAAGCATGCCTCGAACGTCCCCGGCGTCGCCCAAGCCATCGAGGACGTCATGCTGGAGGCGGGCTATCCCGAGGGTGTCTTCCAGTCGCTCATCATCCATTCGGACCCAATCGAGGACATCATCCGCGACCAGAGAGTGAAAGCCGTGACGCTCACCGGCAGCGAGGGAGCGGGCCGGGCGGTCGCCGAGACGGCGGGCAGCGAAATCAAGAAATCAGTGTTGGAACTCGGCGGCAACGACCCGTTCGTGGTGCTCGACGATGCCGACGTCGAAACCGCCGCCGCCGTCGGTGCGGGCGCCCGCACCCTCAATTCCGGGCAGTCCTGTATCGCCGCCAAACGCTTCATCGTCCACGAGGACGTCCACGACGAGTTCGTCGAGGCGTTCACCGGCGAGATGAATGCTCTCACCGTCGGCGACCCGACCGAGGACGGGACTGACGTCGGCCCGCAGGCCCGTGAGGACCTCATGGACGACCTCCACGACCAAGTCGAGCGCACAGTTGAAGCGGGCGCGACCTGCGAACTCGGCGGCGAACCCCTTGAAGGAGACGGGTTTTACTACCCGCCAACGGTGCTCACTGGAGTACCGCGCGATTCTGCGGCGGCCAACGAGGAAGTGTTCGGTCCCTCGGCGGCGGTCTTCGAGGTGGGTAGCGAAGACGAGGCCATCGACCTCGCCAACGACATCGATTATGGACTCGGAGCCTCGGTCTGGACCGATGATTTAGAGCGTGGTGAGCGCATCGCCCACGAGTTCGAGGCCGGAATGACCTACGTCAATCAACTCGTGAAATCCGACCCACGGCTGCCCTTCGGTGGCGTCAAGGACTCGGGGTATGGCCGTGAACTCGCCAAACGGGGCATCCGCGAGTTCGTCAACGAAAAGACCGTCTGGGTCCAGTCGGCCGACGAGCACTGAACGTCTCGAAAGGGTTTTTCGCCGTGCGTACAATACTCTACCCGAATGACACTGCCCATCGACCCCACACAACTCGACGACGATGACGTCGGGGTGAAGCGGACGACTCTGGATATGGACCACGAAGCGGCCGTCGAGCACGTCCGCGAGACCTTCACCGATGCTGGCTTTGGGATTCCCGTTGAGTTCTCGCCGTCGGAGTTGCTCAACGAGAAAGTCGACGCCGACCGCGGCCCCTACTACGTGCTCGGAGCGTGCAATCCCGCCATCGCCGACCGCGCGCTCGATGCCACCGACAAGCGGATGGGCGGACTGTTCCCCTGTAACGTCGTCGTCTGGGAGGAGGAACCCGGAGTCCAAACTGTGTATCACGTCTCAATCATGCGCATCGCCCGACTCGTCGGGCTGGCTCCCGACGACGAGGAAATGGCCGCCATCATCGACGACACCGGCACGCTCGCCGACGAGGCGTTCGAGGCGCTGTAATGGGCCATCACACCTTCGACGTCGACGGCGCGGACCGGTTGGAGAAGGCCGAACGGCGCTATCGGTATCTCTCGGCCGAAGAGCTGCTGTGGGCGCTCGCGCCCGCGCCCGACGAAACGGTCGCCGACCTCGGCAGCGGTACGGGATTTTTCACCGACGATGTCGCACCGCACGCCCGGACGGTCTATGCGGTCGACGTCCAGCAGGCAATGCACGACTACTACGCCGAGAAGGGTATGCCCGAGAACATCGAGCCGGTAACGACCGGCATCGAGGCGTTGCCCTTCGAGGACGATTCTATCGACGGCGCGTTTTCGACGATGACCTATCACGAGTTCGCAAGCGACGACGCGCTCGCCGAAATCGCTCGCGTGCTCGCTCCGGATGGACGTCTCGCCATCGTCGACTGGAGCGGGGCGGGCACCGGTGAGAACGGCCCGCCGCTCGACGAGCGCTACACAATCGAGACGGCCGTCGAGAACTGCCGCGAGCACGGCTTCATCGTCGAGCACGCATTCACGCGACCGGAGACCTATCTCGTGGTGGCGACCGCCGAATAGTCAGCCGAGTTGGTCGGCGACCACGGTGTCAGCACGCTCGACGAAGCGCTTTTCCTGTCCGCTCGGAATCGTGGCTCCGGCGGCCACGTCGTGTCCGCCGCCGTCGCCGCCGAGCGCCCGCGCGACCTCGCCCATCACCGCCGAGAGGTCGAGTCCCGCCCGGACTAACCTGTGGGTGCCGCGCGCCGAGACCTTGCTCTCGCTCTCGTTTTTGGCCGCAAAGGCGATGACTGGCCGGTCGCCGCGCAGTGCGTCCGTGCCGAGCGCCATCCCGGCAACGATGCCGACGATGGTCTCGCGGATGCGGTCGCCGGCATCGAACCACTGGACGTGCTCGCCCTGCGTGACGCCTTCGCGCTTCACCCAGTCGAGACCCGTTGCGAGGTTCTTTCGATGATCGGTGAGTAGTGTTCTTGCCTCCTCGAGCGCTGCTCCGCGGTCGCCGCGACAGACTGCCAGTCCCACCTCGGCGCGGTCGTAGCGCGCGGTCGCGTTGAGCAGCGTCGAAAACTCGCTTGCATCACGCAGTTCCGTGCCCTCCTGTTCACCTGTGAGCGTGTAGGTCGTCCCGACGAGGTCGTCGATACGGCTTGCAGGAACGCCGCGTGCGACCGCCCGCTGCAACAGCGCGCTCGCGACTGTCTGGCGCTCGTCGGCCGTGAGGTCGACCCAGCGCCGCCACTCCCCATCGCTTTCGATGTCGATATCGAGGTCCGACAGGAAGCCGACCGCGCCGCGTTCGCTGCCCGAGATGCCGGGAATCCGGACATCGTTGGCGTATTCCAGCAGTTTCGGCAGCGGGCGGCTCTGTTTGCCGTACAGCGCGAGGTCGGTCGTCTCGGCGAGCACGCCAGAACCGACGCCCTCGGCGACGATTTCTCTGTTCGCGCCGACGAGTTCACCGTTTGAGTCCTGCATGTCGCCGACCGCGCCGACGACTGCCAGCGCCGCCAAATCACGATTTCGCTCGCCGCCCAACGCCCGTGCGAGGACGTAGGTGGTGCCGGCCCCCGACAGTTCGGTCGCGCCATTGACGCCCTCCAGCAGGGGATTCAGGTGTAAGTCGGTCTCGGCGTCGGTCGGCTGGTGGTGGTCGGCGATGACCGGCGTGAACGCACCCGCCGCCTCGTGCTCGGCGATGATGTCGAGCTGCCCGCTGCCGAAATCCGTGAAGAGCACGGTGGAGAAATCGCACTCGGCGATACGCGCTATCGCGTCGGCGTCGAGCTGTTTTTCGAAGGCGGTCTCGAAGGTGATGCCAGCGCGGTCGAGCGCCTCGGCGGCGATGGCGGCGCTCGTTAGTCCGTCGGCGTCGATGTGCGAGGCGAGCAGCACCCGCTCGGTCCCATCGAGGTGCTCGGCGCAGGCTGTCGCGCGGTCATCGAGCGCGGGAATCGGTCCGCCCATCGCCGTCGGGTACGGCGCAATCAGGTTTAAACCTCCGGACCGCCCGCGGTGAGTGAACGAACCCGAATTGAATGCTGCGGCGCGCGGAGCACACTTCGTGTGCGACTCGTGCGAGGGATGAGCGAACGAGCGAAGCGAGTGAGTGAATCGGTTGGTGAGGGTGTGGCCGTCGCGGTGCGGTCTCTGTGGTTGTGGTCCGATACACGCGAACCATCCCTGAATAGATATGGTGGAGCCGATAGCACCGAACGACTTTCGCCGCCTACTCCGACAACTGCTCGACGGCATCACGCGCGAGCGCCTCGAAGGAGGCGGTTTCGGGAACGACGTTGACGTCGATGCCCTCGCGCTCGGCGGTCTTCCGGGTCGGTTCGCCGATGGCACCCACGACCGCACCGTTCAGCCCGGCGATGGTGGTTTCCCGCACACCGCGCTCGGCGGCGGCCGCGAGGAAGTTTTCCACTGTCAGCGAGGAAGTGAAGAGTGCTCCCGCGAGGTCGCCGCTCGCCGCGAGCGCCGCCGACTCGCCGGCGTCGGGCGGTCTGCGCAGTTCGTACAGTACCGTTTCGTGGACGTACGCGCCGGCGCGTTCGAGGCCGTCGGTGAGCGTCGGCGAGCCGTGCGTGCTCCGGGCGACCTCACAGCGCGCGCCCCCGATCTCGCCTTCGAGATGCGCGACCAGTCCCGCAGAGGAGAACTCCGCTGGGACGCGGTCAACTTGGTAGCCGGCCGCCCGGAGCGCCGCCGCCGTGGCGTCGCCGATGGCACATACCTCGCCATCGGGATTCCAGCCCGCATCGGCGGCGATTTCCACGCCGGTTTTGCTCGTCAACACGGTATAATCGGCGTCATCGCGCGGTATCTCGCCGGTTCGCTCGACCGCGAGCATCGGGTCGCAAACTGGCTCGACGCCGAGCGATGTGAGCAGTTCGCCCGCCTCTTCAAGACGCTCGTCGTCCGGCCGGAAGGCTGCGACCTTCATTACTCAGCCTCCCGGGGCTGCTCGCGCTCGCCGACGACTCGCCCGATGATTGTCACCGCCGGCGGTTCGATACCCTCGCGCTCGGCGACGTCGACGATGGTTTCGAGCGTTCCCGTCGCCACCCGTTGGTCGGGCCGACTCGCCCGCTCGACGAGCGCGACCGGCATCTCGGGGTCCATACCGGCCTCCCGCAGCGCGGCGGTGTAGTCGGGGAGCTTGCCGACACCCATCAGGACGACGATGGTGCCCCCAGTAGCGGCGAGTGCGTCCCAGTTCACGGCCGATTCCGCTTTCGTTGGGTCCTCGTGACCGGTGACGAACGACACGGTCGAGGCGTGCTCGCGGTGGGTCGTGGGAATACCGGCGAGTGCGGGCGCGGCGAGCGCCGACGTGATGCCCGGAACGACCTCGAAATCGATACCGTTGGCGGCGAGATGGGCCATCTCCTCGCCGCCACGGCCGAAGACGAACGGGTCGCCGCCTTTCAGTCGCACCACCTGCTTTCCGTCGCCCGCGAGTTCGACCAGCCGCTCGTTGGTGTACTCCTGACTGGTGCGTTCGCCGCCGGCGCGCTTGCCGACGTCTTCGCGCTTTCCCTCGGGAATCGTGTCGATGATGTCGGGACCGGGGAGTTTGTCGTGGAGCACCACGTCGGCCGCGTCGAGGCGTCGACGCGCCTTCACAGTCAAGAGTTCCGGGTCGCCCGGACCGCTGCCGACGAGGGAGACGAACCCAGTCATTCGGCTCGCTTGGCCTCCTCGTCGCGCTCGCGGGCCTGTTCGATGAGTTCGGCCGCGCCCTGCTCTGCGAGGTCGGCGGCGAACTCGCTGGCGGCCTCGGGATGGCGCTCGACCTTGAGGTCCCGCGTCGCGCTCACTTCCTCCGTGCCGTCCTCGCTGAGCACGCGGACTGCCGTGTTGACGTATTCGCCCTGCACGACCGCATACGCACCCATCGGCGCGACGCAGCCGCCGCCGAGCTCTTCTAGTACTATCCGCTCGACGGTCGTCTCGACGCGCGTACGCGGGTGGTCGATGGTTTCGTTGACCGTCTCGGCGAACGCGCCGTCGGGGGCAGTTACCGCGAGTGCGCCCTGGCCGGGAGCCGGAACGAATTCTTCAGGTGGGAGTTCCTGACTGTCGAGTCCCCGCTTCAAGCCTGTGCGTTCGAGTCCCGCCGCCGCGAGCACGATGGCGTCGAACTCCCCTTCGATAGGGCGTTCGAGTGCTTGCCGTTCGATTTCGCGCAGGTCGTCGAACCACTCCTGCGGCGTGCGCTCGAACTCGTCGTCACCCTCCTCCTCGGCTTCCATCCGTCGCTCGTGTTCACGTTGGCGATGGGGAGCGAGGAGTTTCTCGACGCGGGTATCGACGTTGCCCCGGAGCGGCTCGATGTTCAGGTCGGGGCGGGCGGCGAGTGCCTCGGCCTTCCGCCGGAGGCTCGACGTGCCGACGGTCGCGCCCTCCGGAAGTTCCTCGAAACTCGTTCCGTCGGGTGTGACGAGCACGTCGCCCGGAGTCGCCCGCTCGGGGACGCCCGCGACGACCAGTTCGCCCATGCCTTCGGTCGGCACGTCCTTCATCGAGTGGACGGCGGCGTCGCAGTCGCCGTCGAGGACCTCCTCGTCGAGCGCGCGGACGAACGCCCCCGTTTTTCCGAGGCGATGGATGAGTTCGTCGCGTATCTGGTCGCCGGTGGTCTCGACTTCGACGAGTTCGACAGTCCGGCGGCGCGATTCGAGGCGCTCCTTGACGCCGGCGGCCTGCCGGCGCGCGAGGTCCGACCCCCGCGTCGCCAGCCTGATGGCTCCCTCGTGTGTGCTCATGCCCGCACTCGGGTGGCTGGGTTCATACCCCCTTCGAGAGGCGGCTCGTGCGTCGAGGTTCATGGTAGACTGGCTTCCGACGCTGCCGCCGGCTGGCGGCGGTCGCGGTGCGGTGGCTGTGCTTGGTGGATGAAGGGCGAGGCGCACCGGTGTGAGCGTAGCGAACACCGCGACCGAAGGGAGCGCGCCGAGGGCTTTTGCGGTGTGGTTGCGGAACGTGGAGCATCCGCGCGAACGGAGTGAGCGCGGTTCGCCGTGAGCGACCGAAGGGAGCGAGCGGGAGTTTTTGGTCCAGATTTTTCAAGGAGTGGTTCGCGCTGTGCGAACCCGGACGCAGAAAAAGGTGGACTCACCACGGCTCGCTCTTCAGGCCGGCGCGGTAGGCGACGACGTTCGCGGTGACGTGCAACAGCGGCGTCAGGACGAGAACCGTAGCGAGCACCGCGAGGGTGAAGGTTGCGGTGAACCACGCGGTGGCGGTCAGTGCGGTGAGCGCAAGCGCGCCGAGGAGGAAGTCCAGTTGGTCGAGACCCGGAAACGCCGCCCCGCGCGAGCGGCCCGTGCGCCGCTTGAGGAAGGAGGCGAGCATGTCGCCGCATATCGCCCCGAGCGGGAGCGCGAGAACGGCAGTGGGCGGAAAGGTTGGGAGCGCCAGCTCGGTAGTAGCCCTGACTGTGGGGGCGATGGCGTTCAAGAGAACTGCGAACGCCATGCCGGCGAGCGTGCCGGCGACCGCCCCGCGCCACGTCTTGCCGTCGCCGAGGACGCGCGCGTCGTCGAGCGTTCGCCCGGCGTCGATGGGTCGGCCACCACCCAAAAGCACGGCGGCGTTGTTCGGGACGTACGCCGGCAGCATCGCCCAGAACGCCACGACGACGATTTCGACGAGAGTCACGTGTCACGAATCGAGGTCAGCGGCCTTAATCGCCCTGATTCACCGGGGAGCGATACGCCCACGCCTGAACCGGCCACGACGCGCCTTTTCGATCACCGTTCGTCGCACTCTTGACGGTCGAGCAACTCTCGCCGAAATCGACCGCGGGTTCCGCTTCGTTCCACTACTTCCCGGCGATAGCGCGGCGTCACGGGTCAGGACGGGTACTTTCGACCGCGCCGGAGGTAGGTGACGGCGACGGCGAGCGCAGCGAGCGCGTGGAGTGCGTAGCCCACCACGACGAGCAACCCCGCGGAACTTCCAGCACCGGTCGTACTCAGGAAGACCCCGAGCGGGACGCCCCACTGGCCGCCCACCGCACAGATGGTCACGAGGTCCACCCAGCCCTCGAACACGTCGTCCAACACTGCTCCGTAGAACAGCACCGCGAGCGACCCGAACAGCAGGACGGTGGCTATCTCGCTGAGCCAGCCGGGAATTGACTGTGCCCCACCGTACAGGATCGGGTCCCGGAGCAGCGCGATGTAGAACTGGGCGACGAATCCGACGCTCAGCCCCGTGAAGCCGGACAGTCGGAGAACGAACGAAAACCTGCTCATGGTGGGTGACTCGACGGCGAAAAAATAGGTCTACTGGTCTACGTGGAGTCCGTAGTCGTGGTCATCTCGTCGGCCGAGTCGGCCCCGTCGGCCTCGGCGTTCGAGGCGGTGATCTCCGCCGTGGCCGATCCAACGGGGTTGCTGACGGTGACGTCGAAGGTTTGCATGGCATCCGAAGCGTCCACCGCCGAGCCGATGGTCTGGTTGCCGGTGGCCGAGAGGGTCAGCGTCACCGTCGCCGATTCGTCGGTGCCCTCCGCCACGCCTGTCGGGAAGCTGTCGGTGGTGATGTTGCTTCCGAGGATCGAGAGGCTGGCACAGTCGACCTCGACGCTACCGTCATAGACGTCCAATCCGTCGGTCGTGAACGAGTCGATCTCGTCCACGGTAGCGTCGCTCACGCCCGTTTCGGAGTAGACCGTCTCGCTCGCTCCGTCGACTTCGGCGGTGATATCGAAGTCGAAGCTATCGGCGCCGCCACCGAAGTCCGTCCAGTCGAGGGTGAAGACCGGCGCGACGCGAACGTCCATTACTTCACCGGCGTTGGTTTCGACGGTGACCACGCCATCGGTCTCGTCGTAGGTGCTCGCCGCGAGCGAGGGCTGGGTGCCGTACCAGAGGCCGAGTCCGCCGAGCGCTCCCACGCCCACCGCACCCGCAGCGCCCTTCATCAGGTGCCGTCGGGTGAAGAACGTCGTCGGTTCGGTCGATTCAGTCTGTGTGTCGGTCCCATCTGCTTGGGTGTTTGTTTGGTCTGCCATTTTCGTCTCTATGAAGGATGACCTTCATTTACCGCAACCAGAGTTAAATCAGCGATTTCGAACTTCGATTCAACTAGTATCTATACCAATAGAAAGCATTGACTTATACTTTTTTAATTTCTTTTCAACTTGAAACGAGTTTCTTCCGTCGTGGGAGCCCGGCGGGCGTTCGAACCTCCTCGGTCGTCGTCGCGCGAACCCCCGGCGAGGACCGCGGCGTTGTTCGGGACGTACGCCGGCAGCATCGTCCATATCGCGACGGCGACCGTCTCGACGAGAGTCACGAGTGGAATTGGGCGCGGGGCGGTCTTCATCGTCCGGTTTCGCCGCGCGAACGACAGTTCTTTGCCACCGTCGGCAAAAGTTGCGCGCATGATTCCGCCGATTGCGAGCCGGTTCGTCGCCGGCGAGACCGAGCGCGACGTCCTCGCACACGCCCGCGCGCTCGACGCCGAGGGTATCGGGAGCATCTGTAACCTCCTCGGTGAGCACTACGACAGCCCCGAACCGGCCGCCGAAGACCGCGAGGCCTATTGTTCGCTCATCGGGGCCATCGGCGAGGCGGGTCTCGATGCTTCGGTCTCGGTCAAACCCTCACAGCTCGGTCTCGGGGTCTCGGAGGAGTGCTTTCGTTCGAACCTCGAACGCGTTATCGAGCGGGCGGCCGAACAGGGGGTGTTCGTCTGGCTCGACATGGAGGACCACGACACCACCGACGCCACCCTCGACGCCTACACTGACCACGTCGACGACCACGAGGCCATCGGCGTCTGCGTGCAGGCGAACCTCAAGCGCACGCCCGAGGACCTCCATCGATTGGCCGCGTATCCGGGCAAAGTCCGCTTGGTCAAAGGTGCCTACGACGAACCCGCAGACCTCGCCCACCGGGAGAAATCACGCGTCGACGAGGCCTACCGGGAGTGTCTCGATATCATGTTCGCGGAGTTCGACGGCGGCATCGCGGTCGGCAGCCACGACCCTGCGATGGTCGAATACGCCAAAGAGCTCCACGATACCGACGGCACCGATTTCGAGATACAGATGTTGATGGGCGTCCGCGAGGACGCACAGCGCGACCTCGCCGAACAGTACGAAGTCCACCAGTACGTGCCCTACGGCGACCGGTGGTTTTCGTATTTCTATCGTCGGATGATGGAGCGCCGGGAGAACCTCCTCTTTGGGCTGCGCGCGCTGGTCGGTCGGTAGGTCGTCTCGACCCGCACGGGGTCGACGGGCGCGCTCGGCCCCCGAGTTCGCCGGCAGTATGATAACGCTTGGGCGGAATCATACGAGCCAATGGTCTCGTGGAAGCGCGATGCAACCCGTGGACTGGTCGTGCTCGTGCCCATCATCGTCACCCTCTACGTGCTCGCCTTCATCTACAACACCATCGCCAGCCTGCCCTTCATCGAGGGCATCCAGCCGGCCATCGTCCGCGTGCCGCTCACGCTCGTGGTGTTCGCCCTGCTGGTCTTCGGCGTCGGCTACCTGATGCGCACCGCGAGCGGCCCACTCGTGGAAGGGGCCATCGACGACGTGATGAACAGCCTGCCGGGGCTGCGCGTGGTCTACAACGCCTCGAAGATGGCGGTCGAAACCGCGGTCACGGGCACCGCAGACCTCCAAACGCCCGTGAAGCTCGAAACGTGGAACGGCCTGCGGATGACGGCGTTCAAGACCGGCAAGCGGACCGAGGACGGCCGCGACGTGCTCTTTTTGCCGACAGCGCCGAACATCACCACCGGGTTCGTCGTCGAGGTCGCACCCGAGGAGTACGAGGAGACCGACGAGCGCGTCGAGGATGCCCTCACCCGCGTTCTCAGCGCCGGGTTCGGCGAAACCAACGACACAGGAGTCCCTATCGACGTCGACGACGAACCACTGTATCGCAGGCAAGAATCGCGCTGAGACGTTAGCAAGGGGAGTTCACACCGGCCGGCAGGCGAGCGCTGTCGCACCGTTTATCCCCCCTCCGTTCGACCCGAGTGCATGACCAAGACGGAACTCATTGCGGCGCTGCGGGACGCCGATGCGGTCGAGTTCGGCGAGTTCGAACTCTCCCATGGCGGCACGAGCGACTACTACGTCGACAAGTACCGCTTCGAGACCGACCCAGGTTGTCTCTCGCTCATCGCCGACGCGTTCGCGGCGCGGCTCGACGACGAGACGCTCGCGGGCGTCGCGCTCGGGGCAGTGCCCTTGGTGGCCGTGACGAGCCTCGCGACCGATTCGCCGTACGTCATCGCCAGA
>CAZJHA010000007.1:0-3871 GCA_964545755.1 uncultured Halobacteriales archaeon
TCTTTTTGGGGTCGTATCAGACCGCGAGCTGGGCGATGGGCCGCGAGCCGCTCATTCTCTCCTTTTCTATTGTCGTGCTCGGCGGTCTCGGTTCGATTCGGGGAAGCCTCATCGCGGCGTACGTCATCGGCTTTCTGGAAGTCATCACCACCTCACTCATCAACCCCAGACTGACCGGACTCGCCGGACTGGTCGTCCTCGTGTTAGTGTTGCTCGTCCGCCCGGAAGGCCTGTTCGGCCGGGAGCTTGCGGAGGCATAAGATGACGGATGAAACCCTCTCGAACGAGCCGGTCGAGGACGCCACCGACCGCTCGCTCGCCAGTGCAGTTCTCGCACCGCGCTATCTGCTCGGCGTGGTCGGTATCGTGGCATTCGCCGCCGTTCCGTTCGCCGGTGTCTCGACGACACAGTTGTTGGTACTCATCGGAGCCTTCTATTTCGGGATGTTCGCGATGAGCTGGGACGTCGTCTCGGGCTATACGGGCGAGATCAGTTTCGGGCACGCGCTGTTTTTCGCCGTCGGTGGCTACACCTCGACCCTGCTGAACCTCGGGTTCGGACTGCCGCCGACGGTGACGATTCCCGCCGGCGTCCTCCTCGCCGCAGTCGCGGGACTGCTCATCGGCGTGCCGGCGCTGCGGATTCGCGGGCCGTATCTCTCGCTGGTCACGCTCGTCGCGCCGCTCATCCTCCTCCAAGTGTTCGTCATCTATGGCGATATCTTCGGCGGCGAACTCGGCTTGAATTCGCCGGCAGCGCTGGTCACCGCCGACGAGTTCGACCTCGTCGTCACGGCGAACTACTACATCGCGCTCGGACTCTTTCTCGCCATTCTCCTTCTGTTGTTCGCCATCACGCGCTCGGATGTCGGCTCGGTGCTGACGGCGATTCGGGAGGACGAGGACGCGGTGGCGGCGGCGGGCCTGAACGTGGCGAAGTTCAAGGTGTTCGCGTTCGTGTTGAGCGCGACCATCGGCGGGCTTGCAGGCGCGATGTTCGTCCACACGCCCGTAGGTAGCCCGCGCCCGAGCCAACTGCTCGCGCTCATCGTGAGCATCGAGGTGCTCATCGCGGCGATTCTCGGTGGCATGGGCACCATCGTCGGTGCGGGTCTCGGCGGCGTGTTCTTCTATTTCTTCAACGATCTGTTGAACCAACAGAGCTACACGATTCCGGTCGTGAACGTCGGCATCAACGAGGCGAGTCTGCTTATCTTCGCGTTGTTGACGATGGCGCTCATCTACGTCCTCCCGCAAGGGGTGTTCCCGTCGGTGATACGCGCCGGTCGGCGGCTGCTCGGCCGTGCACGCAGTGATCCGGTCGCTACCGACGGCGGGCACGAATCGGATGCGATGGATCCACTCGAACAGGCCACGGACCGATATCGACGCGCTCTCGATGAATTGGAGAGCCGAATCAGAGGTGATGAGAAATGAGCACCGAGGCAAGCACGACGAATGATGAATCGGCAACACAGAGCGAAACCGACGCCTACGGCCCGGACGATGGACTACTCGTCCTCCAGAACGTCACGAAGCGCTTCGGGGGGCTGACGGCGGTCGATGACCTCTCGTTCGCAGTTGAAAGGGGCGAAATCCTCGGGTTCATCGGACCGAACGGCGCGGGAAAGTCCACGACGTTCAACTGCGTTACGGGGACCTATCCCCCAACGGAAGGAACGGTCTGGTACGACGGCGAGGACATCACCGGCGACGCGGCCCACGAGATGGTCAAACGCGGGCTGGCGCGCACCTTCCAGTCGTTCCGCCCGCTTTCCGACCGCTCGGTGCTCGACAACGTCACGCTCGCGCTCACACCGGACAAACTGCTCACGCTGTCGGGCCTGCGCGGGAAGACGCGCGAACGGGCGCGGGCCATCTGCGAGCGGGTCGGACTCGGGGACAGGGTAGAACTGACACCGAGTGAACTCCCGCACGCCGGATTGCTCCGGCTCGAACTCGCGCGGGCACTCGCGACCGACCCCGACCTCCTGCTCATCGACGAGCCGTTCGCCGGGCTGTCGAGCGGCGAGGTCGAGACCGTCTCCAACCTCCTCACCGACCTCCGCGAGGAGGGGCTGACCCTCGTCGTGGTCGACCACAACATGCGCGGGCTGCTCTCGCTCATCGACCGGGCCATCGTCATCCGCTTCGGCTCGAAACTCGCCGAGGGAACCCCCGAGGAGATTCGGGCCAACGAAGAGGTGCAGAAGGCCTATCTCGGAGGGGACGCATGAGCGCCGACACGGTTGTCGACAGCGAGACCGCTACCGACGACGGCGAGGACGCGGCGCTCGCCGTCGAGAACCTGCGGGTGTCCTATGGGAAGGTCGCGGCACTCCGGGGCATCGACCTCCGGGTCGGGAGTGGTGAAATCGTCTCAGTCATCGGTCCCAATGGGGCAGGGAAGACGACGCTCGCCGAGACGATTTCGGGCTTTCACGACTACGAGGGCAGCGTCCGGTATCGTGGGACGGAGGTCAGCACGCACTCGACGAGCGACCTCGTGAGCGAGGGGTTGATTCAGTGTACCGAGGAGCGCGACCTCTTCGGCCACATGAGCGTCGCGGACAACCTCTCACTGGGAGCGTTCCGGCGCGGCAACACCGACGAACGCCGCGAGTTCGTCTACGACCTCTTTCCCGCCCTCGAAGAGCGCGAAGACCAGCACGCCCGGACGATGAGCGGCGGCGAACAGCAGATGCTCGCCATCGGGCGGGCGCTGATGAGTTCGCCCGAGTTCCTCATCCTCGACGAGCCGACGCTGGGTCTCGCGCCGGTGATTCTGGAGGACATCAGCGACGGACTCGAACGGATTCGCGAGGCCGGCGTCACCGTCTTGCTCTGTGAGCAGAACGTCACCTTCGCGATGGACCACGCCGACCGCATCGCGCTGCTCGAAAACGGCGAACTCGTCCGCGAGGGCGCTCCCGAGAGCCTCCGCGACGACGAGTACATCCACGACGTCTACCTCGGCGGCTGAGGTGGGGTGGAGTTACCGCTGGTAACTGAAACACGCCCTGTTCGAAGGATTGGTTCGTCGAGGGGCAATCCTTTACTCGGTGGCGCACATCCCCACACGAGAATCCATGACGAATCTCGTGACGGACGTCGCCTCGACGGTTGAGAACCATCCCGAGGCGACGGCGATTCACTACGACGGAACGGAGTTGAGCTACGAGGAGTTCTGGAATCGAACCGGGCGGTTCGCCGCCGGTCTCGACGCGGCGGGCATCGAGCCGGGCGACCGGGTGGGCATCTATCTCCCGAATCTCCCGCAGTTCGTCGTCGCCTTCCACGGCGCGCTCAGAGCCGGCGCGGTCGTCGTGCCGATGAATCCACAGTACAAATCCCGCGAAATCGGCCATCTCCTCTCCGATAGTGGGGCCGAACTGGTCGTCGCGCTCGCTGACCTCGTACCGATGGTCGAGGCGGTTCGTGAGGAGACGGCTGTCGAGACCGTGGTGAGCGTTGGCGGCGATGCGGACGGCGCAACCGCATTCGAGGGATTTCTCGCCGAGGACGAGCTCGCTGTCGTCGAGCGAGCGGACGACGACGTCGCCTGTCAGCCCTACACCTCGGGCACCACGGGCCAGCCGAAGGGCGTGCTGCTGACCCATCACAACCTCGCCTCGAACGCGCGAACGGCCGCCGACCTCGTGCCCGGCGGAACCGGGGTCAGGGACCGCTCTCTGGGGGTGCTGCCGCTCTTTCACATCTACGGCATGACGGTCGTGATGAACACCTCGCTGTTTTCGGGGGCGACCTACTACCCGCTGCCCGAGTGGGATGCACAGGAAGCCGTCTCGCTCATCAAGAGCGAGGAGCTGACCATCATGCAGGGCGTGCCGGCGATGTACAACGACCTCGT
>CAZJHA010000007.1:3971-24387 GCA_964545755.1 uncultured Halobacteriales archaeon
AGAGCGAGGAGCTGACCATCATGCAGGGCGTGCCGGCGATGTACAACGACCTCGTGAACCAGCCCGACGCCGAAGAGTTCGACCTCTCGTCGCTACGGTTCGTCAACTCGGGGGGCAGTAGCCTTCCCATCGAGGTCCTGCGCCGGTTCGAGGAGCTGTTCGACCTCCCACTCTACGAGGGGTACGGACTGACCGAGACCGCGCCCGTGACGCACTTCAATAGTCCCGAAGCCCGACGGGTGGGGTCCATCGGGCAAACCCTCGACGGCGTCGATGCGATGGTCGTCGACGAGGATTTCGAGCCGGTCGAGCCGGTCGCGGAGGGACCTGTCGACGAGAGCGAGACCGACCTCGATTCGATTACAGGGGAACTCGTCGTCACCGGCCCGAACGTCATGAAGGGCTATCACGACCGTCCCGAGGCAAACGAGGAGGTGTTCACCGAGCAGGATGGGAAACTGTGGTTCCACACGGGCGACATCGGTTACTCGGACGCCGAGGACTTCTTCTACATCGTCGATAGAGAGAAACACATGATAGTGACGGGGGGATATAACGTCTATCCACGCGAAGTCGAGGAGTTGCTGTTCGAGCACCCCGACGTGGCCGACGCCGCGGTCGTCGGCATCCCCGACGAGCGCCGTGGCGAGACGGTGAAGGCCTTCGTCGTACCGACGCCCGACGCCGAGGTGACCGAAGACGAAATCCGGGAGTTCTGTCTCGAACGGCTCGCGGAGTACAAACACCCCCGAGAGGTCGAGTTCGTCGAGGAGTTGCCCCGAACGACGACGGGGAAGGTCCAGAAGTTCGAACTCCGTGGCGAGGAGGAGGAGGAGGTAGTCCAATGAGCGACGGCGAGGCGGTGCTGGTCGATGTCGACGACAGTGTGGCGACGCTCACCCTGAATCGGCCGTCGGTGCGCAACGCGCTCACAGAGGACATTTCGAGGGGCATCATCGACGCGCTCGCGGAGTTGGAGGGCAGCGACGCGCGCTGTCTGGTCGTCGAGGGTGCTGGCGGGGCGTTTTCGGCCGGTGGGGACGTGAACGCGATGTCCGAACGACTCGCGGGCGGCGTGTCGCTCGATGAATCCGTTCGCCACATCGCTCAGGAGACCAGCCGCGCGGTCAAGCGCGTCGCGGAGTTCGACCTCCCCACGGTGGCGAAAATCGACGGAGTGGCCTTCGGCGCGGGCGCGAACCTCGCCATCGCGTGTGATATCCAGTTGGCGAGTTCGGAGTCCCGCATCAGTTTCGGCTTCCGGCAGGTCGGGCTGGCGGTCGATTCGGGGACATCCTATCTCCTGCCGCGCATCGTCGGCGAGAACACGGCCCAAGAACTCGTTCTTACTGGGGAACTCGTCGAAGCCGAGCGAGCCGAGCGGTTGGGCCTGTTCAACCACGTCTATCCCGACGCAGAGTTCGACGAGCGCGCCGACGGGTTCGTCGAGGAGATCGCCGCCGGGCCGACGGTCGCGCTGCGGACCTCGAAGCGGCTCGTCCGACAGGGTTTGGAGAGTTCACTCGACCAAGCGATGGAGAACGAGGCCGCAGCGCAGGCCGCCGTCTTCGAGACCGACGACGACCGCGAGGGCGCGGAGTCGTTCATGGCCGGCGAGAAGCCCGATTTCGAAGGGCGATAGCTGCGGCAGCGGTCGCCGGTTGCGGCCGGCGGTGCGGCGGCGGTTTGCGGCGGTCAGCATCCGCGCGAGTGAAACGAGCGCGGTTTGTCGCGAACGAGCCGCAGGCGAGTGAGCGGGCCGAGGAACCCCCGGAGGGGGTGACGATGGCTTTTAGCCCAGATTTTGCCAGCGAGTGAGCGAAGCGAACGAGTGCAGCAAAAGGTGGGTTCTAGTGATCGTCCTCTCGCCAGCGGTGCTCGCAGTTCGTACAGACGAAAAACCGGGTCTCGGATTCGTCGGCCGAGCGAATCTGTTGCATGTACCAGTAGGCCTCGTCGTTGCCACATTCGGGACAGTGAACTTCGGTCGTGGGGAGACCCCGGTCTTCGGCGTCGCTGACGTCGATGATTTCGGACTCCTCTTGTTTTTGCTCCGTCCCCGTCTCGCCGGTGATTTCCTCGAAGAGGTTCGCGTACTTGTCGTCGGCCATGTGGTGGTCGCCTCGTTGGGGCTTCAGCGATTTAAGCCGACTGGCTCACTCGAAGTCGGGCTCGCGGTCCTCGACGAACGCCTCCATCCCCTCGCGCTGGTCGTGAGTTCCGAAGAGACCGCTCCAGAGGCGGCGTTCGTAGGTCAGGCCCGCCGACTGATGGGACTCGTGGACCTGATTCAGCGCTTCCTTGGCGGCCTGGAGGGCGTGTTTGGGCTTCGCGGCGAGGTCGGCGGCCATCCCGGCGACGTGGTCGTCGAGGTCGTCGTCGGCAACGACTTCACCGACCAGCCCCATCTCGCGGGCCTCGCTTGCTTCGACGCGCTCGCCGAAGAAGACCAGCCGACGGGCGCGCTCGTCGCCGACCAATCGCGAAAGACGCTGGGTGCCGCCCCAGCCGGGGACGATGCCCAACTCGATTTCGGTCTGGCCGAGCACGGCGCTCTCGGCGGCGACCCGCAGGTCGGCGGCCAGCGCGAGTTCACAGCCGCCGCCGAAGGCGTAGCCATTTACAGCGGCGATTACAGGGCAGGAAAACGTCTCGATGGTGTCGGTGATGCGGTGGCCGAGTTCGGCGTAGGCCTGCGCTTGCTCGACATCGAGTTCGGCCATATAGGAAATGTCAGCACCGGCGACGAACGCATCGTCACCTGCCCCAGTGAGCACGAGCGCGCGGGCGTCGCGGGCCTCGTCGAGCGCCTCATCGAGTGCTTCGAGCGTTGCGACGTTCATCGCGTTCAGCCGGTCCGGGCGGTCGACGGTGATGGTCGCCACGCCCTCATCCCGGTCGAGGTCGACGGTTTCCCATGACATACAGCCGAGGACGAGGAGCGCCATCATAATAGCTCGCTTCTCGCTCGTCGTAACGGACCCATCACGAAGCGCGAATGCCGTAGAACTATCCCGGTGTGTCGGCATAGTCAACCTATGCCATCGACACCGGAACCCGCGGAGGGCGACGTTCACACCTTCGAACGCACCTTCACCCACGCCGACGTCGAGCGATTCGGTGAAGTTTCGGGCGACCAGCAGGCCATCCATTCGGAGCCCGACGAGGAGGGTCGGCTCGTCGTCCAGGGGCTGCTCACGGCGACGTTGCCCACGAAAATCGGCGGTGACCTCGGCGTGCTCGCGCGCTCGATGGAGTTCGAGTTCCTCGAACCCGTCTATACTGGCCAGCCAATCACCTGCGAGGTGACGACCGAGGCGGTCGAGGAGCGTGAGGACAGATACGACATCGCCTGTGCGGTCGTCTGTCGCCGCCCGGACGGTCGGGTGATGAACGCGCGCTTCGAGGGCATCATCTGGAAGACGGGTCAGTAGGCACAAGTAGTCCCACCGGCAAGGTGGCGTATGGCAAACGTCGTCTTCGAGCTGGTGGGCAATCTCGTCGAGTTGACGAACATCGTGACCGACGTCGCGCTCGGTGACCCGGTTTCGGCGCTGTTGATACTTTCGAGCACGGTCGTCTGGGTCGTCGCGTTCGGGTTGTTCGCCTACCTTGCCATCGGCGGCCTGCTCTCGGAACTCATTCCGGACGGCATCGGTCGCACACCGCCCCAGCAAGGTCGATAGCCGCTTCGGGGTCGGGACCGAGCGGCGAACTCACCACGATGCTGTCGGCGTGTTCCAACACCGCCCGCAGCCGCGACTCGACCGTCTCGGGCGTGCCGGCCATACAGAAGGCATCGATCATCGCCCCGCTCACGCGGTCGAACGCCGCACTGAACTCGCCAGCGGTAATCGCCTCGCCGATTGCCTCGGCGCGCTCGTCGTCGAGGCCGTGGCGCTCCAAGACAGGTTCGGGTGCACCGGCGGCGATAAAGGCCACCGGCGGGCGGGCGGCCTCGCGTGCGGCCGCACCGTCTTCTGCGATGCTCACACTCGCGTACGCGGCGAAATCGAACTCGCCATGTTCGTCGGGCCGTTCGTCGAGACCGTCTTCGACCTGTTCGGCCGCCCACGCGATGTCGTCGGGATGGGAGCCATTGAACAGGAGTCCGTCGGCGTGTTTGGCCGCCATCCGACACATGTGGGGACCCTCACCGCCGACGTAGACCGGAATCTCGCCGACCCCGTAGTTCAGGCCGGCATCGCACGCGGTGAACGTCCCGTCGTGGTCGACGCGCTCGCCGGCCCACAGTTCCTGTGCGACTTTGAACGATTCGAGCACTGAACGAAGCCCGCGCTGCTCGCCGAGACCGAGGTTTTCGAGCGTCGAGGGATCGCCCGGTCCGACGCCGAAGACCGCTCGCCCGTCAGCGAGTTCGTCGAGCGTCGCCACCCGCGAGGCGAGCGTCACCGGATGGGTCTCGTAGGGGTTCGTCACGCCCGGCCCGAGTCGAACCCCGTCCGTGCGCTCGGCGAGCAGCGCCAAGGCGGCGAAGGGGTCGCGGTTGTTGTAGTGATGGCTCGCGAACACCGTATCGAAGCCCGCCTGCACGGCCTGCTCACCGAGGTCTGCGGTGCGTCTCGTCGGGCGCTCGGGCGTGAGTTCAATCGCCTGCATACGACCACCCCCGGAGCGCCTGCCGGATGAAATCGGAATCGACCGACCGAAAGAGGTTGTCGCTGCCGTCGAATCCATCCATGTCGAACCCGCTCACGACGGCCACTGGATTCCCACCCGCGCCCTCGCCGAGCACGAGGTTCGCCGCCGCCGCGAGTTCGTCCACTACGGACTGTACTGTGACACCGAGTTCACGGCCGTCGCGGTCGTGCTCGCCCCGCCAGTCACGGCTCGCCGGCAGTCCGGCCCAACCGATGGCCACGCCACGCTGGCCGTGACGGAACGGTCGTCCGCAGGTGTCGGTCACTACCACCGGAACGTCGAGCGCCTCGCTGAGCCGGCGGGCGCTCTCGCTCGGCCGTTTCGGTAGGAGGAGGATGTCGCTTTCGGGAACGTTCGAGCGGTCGATGCCGGCGTTCACCGAGACGTGTCCGAAGCGCGTCTCGGTCAGGAGAAACGGGGCCTCCATCAGGAGTTCGGTGCTCTCCTCCAAGACCGCTTGCGCGAAGCGGGGGTCCTTCTCGTCGCCGGAAATCCCGGCCAACCGGTCGGCGAGTTCGTGCGCGCGCGGACCGGCCGGAAAGTCGGCGAGGTCGTACGCCCGGCCCTCGGCCTTCGAGACGACGGTACTCGCCACGCACACCACGTCGTCGGCGAGGTCGGTGCGCTCGGCGATGAGCGCCGCGAGGTCGTCGCCGGCGCTGATTTCGGGGAGATTCGGGACTGGAGTAACGTTCATGCTCGGGGTCCGGTGGGCGCGCACTTCCCTACTTCGGGTCACTCCTCAGCGCTCGCTGACGGTCACGTCAAGGTTGCCGTCCTCGACCTCGATAACCAACATCGACGTCGTGCTTGCGGGGTCGGCACCCGTCGCGCTGCCGGGATTCAACAGCCGCACGCCATCGACCTCGGTATCGAGTACCTGATGCGTGTGGCCCGACACGCCGATTGCGTCCCCACCGCCCTCCTCGCGGACGACACCGGCCACGCGCTCCTCGTAGCTCTCGATGTCGCCGGTGCCGTGGGTGACGACGAACTCCGCCCCTCCGAGTTCGACCGTCGCCACCGATGGAAGGTCGAGTCGAGAATCCATGTTCCCGGTGACGGCAGTCAACTCGTCGCCAGCGAGGTCACGCACCTCGGCGAGCGTCTCGGCCGCATCGAAGTCACCGGCGTGGATGGTGTGGTTGGCCCGCTCGACTTCCTCCCGAATCCACTTCGGCATCGCCTCTGCGCGCGATGGGATGTGCGTGTCGGCGATGATGGCGAGTCGAGGCATACTCCCTGTTCGTGTGCCGTCCTCAAAGTTCCTCGCGTCACGTTGAAGCTCCACCGGCGAGTAGCCGTCCGCATGAGCGAAACCCACGTCGTCACCTGTTTCCTCCGCAATCGTGGCGAGGTCCTCTTGCTCCGCCGGAGCGAGGCTGTCGGGTCGTACGTCGGCCAGTGGGGCGCGGTCGCGGGCCACGCAGAGGGCGACCCAGACACGGCCGCACGCGAGGAGATTCGAGAGGAGACGGGACTTGGCGATGCCGTCTCGTTCGTTCGCGCCGGCGAGTCGTTCGCCGTCGATGACGACCGCGAAACGCACTGGCGGGTTCACCCGTACCTGTTCGATTGCGACTCGCGTGCAGTCGAGACGGATTACGAGACGGCGAAGTTCGCGTGGGTCCCACCGACCGAAATTCGCCGCCGCGAGACGGTGCCCGACCTCTGGGAGTCCTACGAGCGCGTCGCGCCGACGGTCGACACAGTAAAAACGGACGCCGACCACGGCTCGGCGTACCTTTCGGTGCGCGCTCTTGGAGTGCTTCGGGACTGCGCTGGCGTACTTGCAACCACAGATGTAGACGAAGCGGACGAGTGGAGCAACCTCGCGGCGCTCGCGCTGGACCTACGGGAAGCGCGACCGAGCATGGTCGCCATCGAAAACCGCATCAATCGGGCAATGGCCGACGCGAGCCAGACCTCGAGAGCCGTCGAGAAGAGGGTACGGCAGGGTATCGAGCGCGCGTTCGATGCCGACGTGCACGCTGCCCGTACAGCGGCCGAGCTGCTCTCCGGCACCGTACTGACCCTCTCGCGGTCGGGCACAGTACAGGACGCGCTTCGGCAGGCGGCCATCAAGGACGTCATCGTCGCCGAGTCGCGGCCCGCGTGCGAGGGGGTCGACGTCGCCGAAACGCTCGCCGAGGAGTGTTCGGTGACGCTCGTGACCGATGCGGCCGCTGCGCACGCCCTCGCCGAACACGCCGTCGATAGCGTGCTCGTCGGAGCCGACACGGTTCTGCCCGACGGAAGCGTGTCAAACAAGGTCGGCACGCGCAGCGTCGCCATCGCCGCTGCCCACGAGGACATCTCCGTGTATGCCGTCGCCGCAAGCGACAAAGTCAGCGCCGACGCCGACGCACGCTTCGAGCGGGGCACCCCCGACGCCGTCTACGACGGCGACGCCGCCATCGACGTTCTGAACCCGACCTTCGACCGCACGCCCGCCGAGTTCGTCACCGTCGTCACCGAGGACGGCCCACTCTCCGCAGCGGCGGTCGGCGAACACGCAGAACGGATGGCCGCGTTCGCGTCGTGGACCGAATCGGCATAGAAACCACACCGCGAGCGGCCGACGCTGCGCTCGCATCAGCCGTCTTCGAGATACTGGTCGAACCAGACATCGAGCAGGCCGACGAGCACCGTCGCAAAGCCGGTCCGTGAACTCCAGATTGCCGCCTCGTGGTCGACATTCGGTAGCTCCTCGCCGCCGAGAACGCTGATGAGCACCGTATCGGAGTCGACGACGAGGACGCGACCGCTGCGGTCGTCGTCGGGCGCGTCGGGGGCCGCACGGACTGCTATCCCCTCGCCGAATCGCTCGCCGACCGCTGTGCTTGCGCCCACGAGCGTCACCGCGACGCCACGCTCGCTCGCGGCCGTCAGCGCGTCGGCGATGGCATCGTCGAGGACCCCGTTTTCGCGCGCGCCGAAGACGACGCGCTCGTCGGCTTCCTCGACGAGCTGTACCACCCGGTCGTCGATGGTCTCGGTCCCTTGGACCGTCCAGATGTCCTCCTGGGATTCGCTCTCGTCGGGACACTCCTGCTGGGCGGCTTCGAGATAGTCGAAGGCGCGTTCGGCCTCCCTGTCGAGGCGTTCCCTGAGCCGGGTTCGTGCCTCGTCGAGTTCGACCGCACGGTACTGTATCGGACTCGACTGCTGGATGTCGAGCAGTCCCCGCTCGGCGAGGTCCTCGGCCGCCCCGTAAATCTGCGACCGGGGCACCTCGGTCGTTTGGTCGATTTCGCGCACAGTACCAGTATCGAGGCGCTGGAGCGCGATGAACACCTGTGCCTCGTAGCTCGACAGCCCCAGCCGCTTGAGCGCCGCGACCGCCTCGTCGTGGTCGCTCATGTGAGCGCCCCCCACGCGACGACGACCGACGGTGTGACGAGTATCGCCGCGAGGTACGCGAAGAAGATGCTCAGCGCGAGCACCTTCCCGAACTGGCCGAGAATCGGCGTGATGGCCAGCGCGAGCACGCCGATGCCCGTGGTGGTGGTGAGCATGCTCCCGGTGAGCGCGCCGCCGGTGCCTCGCACCGTCTCTTCGAGTGCGGGGAATATCTCCTCGTCGAACTCGTGGTACTCGTCGGCGAAGCGATGGACGAAGTGTGCCGAGTAGTCGATGCCGAGACCGATGGCAATCGAGAGAATCGTCGCCGTGAGCGCGTTGAACGGGATGCCGAACAGACGCATCGACCCCGCGAGCAACGCGACCGAGACGACGATGGGCGCGAGATTCACCAGCCCGAGCGAGGGACGGCCCTCGATGACGGAGTAGACGAGGACGAGGAACACCGCCGTGACGACCAGTGCGGCGATGAGGCTCTGAATCGCCGAGGAGAAGATGGCACCCGAGACCGCCTCAAGGACGATGGTCTGGCCGGTAGCGGTCGCCGTAAACCTGTACTGGTCGGCGAGTTCCCGTGCGTCGCTGGCGATCTCGTCGTTCGACGCGTCGCTCTCGGTCGAATAGACGACCTGTGCGCTGCGGTAGTCCTCGGTGATATACTGGAGTGCCTGCGCGCGATACGGCGAGTCGAGCAGCGCGTCGTAGATCTCCCCGAGGTTGTCCTCGGGCACGCCGTCGTCGTCGGCGTCGTTGCGCGAGACCAACTGCGCGAACGCCGGCGATTGGGCCGCGTAGTCGCGAATCACGCCGATGATGCTGTCGGCGTCGGCCGTTCGGTTGCTCGATACGAACGCGTCCGGCGGGTTTTGATTGGCGCGCTGGATGGACTCCAAGGCGTGATCGTCGCGTAACGGTCCCTCGACGTAGACCGTCACGGAACTGCCCTGCGTGGTCGAGAAGCGCTCTTCGAGGAAGTTCGTCGTGTCGGTCACGGTGTAGGTACCGGGTGCGAACGGTTCGGGGAGACCCTGCACGTAGCCCGGCAGTTCCTCCGGCGGCAGGAAGTCGTCCTGGGAGAAGGAGGTATCGACGCCGGTCGCGTACGCCCCCGAGACAGCAGTGAGGACCACCGTCAGCGCGAGCAGCGCGTAGGGCGCGCGCTTGGCTATGCCGACGCCGACCATCATCGTCCGTCCCAGCACCGAGCCTTCCGCGCCGAGCGGGGCGAGACCGAACTCCGGAATCCCGTACCGTATGCGGAGCTGGTCGGCCCAGACCTTCGCCGCCGGCAGGAAGATACCGAAGATGAGGAACGTGAAGACGATGCCGACGGCGGCGACGATGCCGAACTGCCGAATCGGGCCGAGGTCGCTGACGAGGTTCGCGCCGAAGCCCACGACGGTGGTACCAGTGACGATGAAGAAGGCCACCAACAACTGGTCGGTCGCAGTCCGCATCGACTCGTCGATGCCGAAACCCTGCACGCGCTCCTCGCGGTAGCGGTTGATGGCGTGGATGCCGAAGTCGATGCCGACCGCGAGCAGCAGCGGCGGCACGGCGATGAGCATCTGCGAGAACGGCAGTCCCGCCAGTCCCGTGAACCCGAACGTCCAGATGACGGCCATCACGAGCGCGAGAACTCCCAAGAGGAGGTCGATGGGGTCGCGGTAGGCGAAGACCAGAAACGCGAGAATCAACAGCGACGCCGCGGGCACGACGATGATCAGCGAATCGAAGATGATGCTCGTGAACTCATCGGAGACGATGCCGCTGCCGAACACCCGGATGTCGCTGTCGATGGTATCGACGATCCCCTGTGCGCGCGTCTGGATGGCGGTGAGCGGACTCGTCCCTCCTGTTCCGGCTGCCGACGAGGAGACTCCACCGAGTACGTCGTGCTGGACGGTCCCAATCGTGGCCGAGGCCGACGCCGACTCGCGGTTGAAGTCGTTGCTCACCACCCCTGTGAACCCGGGACCGGCAGCGGCCGTCCGAATCGCGCTCTCGATGCTGGACTGGGTCGCGCCTTCGAGCGTCCGAATCTGTGCGTCGAGGGTCGTCGCGTTCGGATTGATGGTCTGGGCGACGATGCTCGCCGCGCTCGATGTCGAAACGACCCGCTGGCTTTCATGGCTCTGGAGGCGCTGTTGGGCTTCGAGCATCGCCAACAGTTCGTCCTTGGCGAGCACGTTCGACCCCGACTGGATGAGCTGCGTGCTGCCGTTACTCCCGGCGAAGGGCGGCGAGAACTCCTGGTCGATGTCATCGAGGGCGGCCTGTGCGGGGCTGTCCTCGGTGAACTGGCTCGTGCCCGCGTCCGTCGAGATGTTCGCCAACCCGCCGGCGAACACGAGCGTGAGCACGACGAACACGAGCACCACCGTCCGCGGCCGCTCGGTGATCCACTCGTCGATGCGGTCGATGTAGCGCTGGTAGTCGACCATCGATTATCGTCGCCACGACCAGACCAAGCCGACGCCGAACACGACGAGCAGCGCGCCGAGACCCCACATCACCGATATCGATGAGAGGAGGCCACCGTCCTCGGTCGCGACGAGCTCGACCGGCACCTCGTAGGTATCCGAGAGCTTCGACTCACCCCCGGAGTCGTACTGGAAGTCCACCGACAGCGGGTACTGGCCGGCGCTCGCGTCGCCGCCGGAACTCACGTCGAAGGCTATCTGCTGGGTTTCGTTCGGCTGCAACGCGGCGATGTACGCCCCGTCGCTCGCTATCGACAGCGGGTCGTCGACGAACGCCTTGGCGTTGACGTTCCGCACCGTACTCGCCCGGTTGTTCGTCACGTTGAGCGTTACTGTTCCGGAAGCGCCGACGTCGAGGCTCGCGTTGGCCCGCTCGACGATGAACGCGTCGCGCTGTGGCCCGACGTCGACCTGCGTGTCGAGCGTGCCGCTCCGGCGGGTGTCGCCGTTCTGGTTGTCGTACTCGACGACGAACGAGAACTGTTGGGGGCCGGGTTCGGCGCTGTCGGTCACTTCCACCGGGACGGAGAAGTTCGCCGTCCCGCCCGCCGGCAGGCTGCCGATGGCGACCTCGGTCGCCTGTGGCTCGATGTTCTGGCTCTGGGAGACCAACCTGACGACCGCGTTCCGCGCGCCCTGGGGCCCCTGATTCGTGATGGTCCCCGTAACGTTGCCCTCGTCGCCGACGCTGAGCGTACTTGCCGTGTTGGCGAGTGTGAACGATTGCTCTGGCTGTGGCGTCACCCCGAGCGTGAACGGCCCGGACTGACCTTGGTCGCCATCGCCGTCTTTGTACGACACGGAGGTCTGTAGCGGGTAGCTCCGGGTCTCCGACTGGTTGCTTGCGGTTGCGTTGAACGTCACTGTTCGCTCCGCGCCGGCGGACCACTCGCCGACGAACTGTGTGGCGTTGGCCGTCCGACCGAAGAGGATGTCGCCGGTGAGCGACTGGAGCGAGACGGTCGCTTCGGAGACGTTCTCGCCACGGTTTTCGAGCGTGACGCTCACCGGTCCCTCGTCGCCGACCTGCACCTCGGAGGAAGAGGAGACCACCGCGAAGTCGTCTTGACCCTCCTCGGGCGCGACGCCGAAGCGTATCGGTCCCGACTGCCCCGGGTCGCCGTCGGCGTCGTCGTAGCTGAGCGACGCCTGCACCGGATAAGTCGCTTCCGTGGTGCCGTCGGCGGCGGTCACGTCGAACGCGAAGGCCCGCTGGTCGCCGGTGTCCCAGTCCTCGACGAACCGGCTGGCGTTGGCCGCCTGACCGAACAGGATGCCGCTCGACAGCGACTGGAAGCTCACCGTGGTGTCGGTGACGTTTTCACCCGTATTGTTCATCGTCACCGAGAGCGTGCCCTGCTCGCCGGCCTCGACATCGGTCTCGACGTCGGTGATCTCGAAGTCGTCGCTCTCGGCGTCGATGTCGACCTGCGCGTTGAGTGGCCTACTCTGGAGCGGGTTCCCATCCGAATCGTAATACTGGACCACGAAGGAGACCTGTCGTTCGCCGGGTTCGGCACTACCGTTGACGAACACCGGATACTCGAACGATTCCGACTCGTCGGGGTCGAGGTTACCGAGGACGTACTGGGATTGACGGGGAACGACGTCCCGGCTCCCGTTCGGCGAGAGCGCGATCACCGCATCGGCGGCCCGCTCGGGTCCGTCGTTGCTTATCGTCCCCGAAATCGTCCCCTCCGCGCCGGCCGCGAGGTCGCTATCGACGCCCGAGAGCGTGAACCCCTGTTCACTCTCGGGGGTGACACCGAAGGTCAGCGGCGCGGATTGGGAGGCGTTGCCGTCGTCATCGTCGTACGAAACCGTCGCCTGCACGGGGTATTCGTCCGTGTCCGCGCCCCGCGTCGCGCGCGCCGTCACTTCGACGGTTCTGGTCTCGCCCTCCTCCCACTCGCCGACGAACCGACTCGTCTGTGCCGACTGGCCGAAGAGGAGGTCGCTCGACTGCGACTGGAGGGCAACGACCGCGTCGGTCGCGTCCTCGCCGGTGTTCTCGATGGTCACCGAGACGTTGCCCGTGCCCCCGACCGGCACATCCGAGGAGACCGACGTGACCGCGAACTCCGCGTCCGGCGAGGCGGCCGACCCGCCGGCCGCTGCGTCTGTACTGGCCGCACCTCCTGCCCCAGCCGCACCAGCGCCGCCCGACTTGGAGGCCGCACCCGCACCGCTCGGTGCTCCGGAGGATGCTGCACCCGTTCCGGCCGGAGCAGCACCCGCACCGCCGGCGGTCCCGTTGGGTGCTCCGCGCGAGGACGCTGCACCTGCTCCGTCCGACGGTGCTGCACCCGCTGTCGCGCTCGGTGCGCCAGCCGATTGGCTGGCGCCAGCCGGCGGTCCGCCCGCCCCACTACTCCCGCCGGCAGCCTGCGGTGGAGTCGTTCGCTCACTGCCGGCGCTGCTCGGCGGTGTACTACCGTTCGTCGACTGACCGCCGGTCGGCGGCGCTCGTGTCGTCGATGGTGTCGCTCCCTCGGATGGCGTCCGTGGCGGCTGCGTCAGCGTTTCGGCGGCCGGGGTGTCCGTCGACGATTCGGTCGTCTCGGATTCCGCTTCGTCAGAATCGGTCGTTTCAGTCGTCTCGACTTGCTCAGTCTCGGTTGTGGTGTCCGTTGTCGTCTCGGTCGGCGTGGCGGTTTCCGTCGCCGACTCGGTCGAATCCGTCATCGTCTCGGAGTCGTTCTCCCCGTCCGACGCCGTTTCGGTCTCGGTCGTGGTTTCGGCGGTCGTTCCGTCGGCGTTTGTCGCCGTCGAATCCGTCTCGGTGCCGGTCTCCGCGTTCGCGGCCGCCACACCGCCCGTGGTCGGCGATTGCTCGGCGGGCGAGGTCACGTTCGCCGCGTCCGGCACCGACGTTTCACCGGCCGTGTCGTTCCCCGTCTCGCTCACGACGTCACCGGTGAGTACGCCGGCGACGCTTCCCTGCACGGTGAGCAGGACAACGAGCACGGCGGCGGCCGCGGCACGATTCATTCAGTACGCCTCCATACAGCCCGCATAGCCGTCGATTGGGTCCCATTCAAGGCACGCAATCGAACTGTGTGTATTCTCCTACTGACGGCACGCATACTGTCTCGATACACACGACTGATGGTTATACGGCTTTCGAAACACGCGGTCGAACGGAGCGGGTCGGCACTCAGAACGTCGAGATATCGCCCTCGATGACCCGTTCGGTCAGTCCGGTGACGTCGGCGAGCTCGCGGTCGACGATGGCCCGGATATCGTCTTCGACGTCGGCGACCGCGACATCGGTCTCGGTGCTAACATGGATATCGGCGACGTGTGGCTGGTCGACGGGCCGGCCGATCTGGCTCAGCAGTCGCACCCGGAGGTCACGGATGCCAGCCACGTCCTCGACGACGCGCTCGGCGATTTCGGTACTCAGGAGGTTGTATATCTTGCCGATGTGGTTGACCGGGTTCTTTCCCGAGGTGGCCTCCATACTCATCGAGCGATTGGGCGTGATGAGACCGTTCGCGCGGTTGCCCCGCCCCACCGAACCGTCGTCGCCCTGTTCGGCGCTCGTGCCTGTGGTCGTGAGATAGATCGACCCCGCATCGTAGTCGTCGGCGGTGTTGACGTGGACGGTGACCGCGCGGTCGGTGTATTCGCCGGCGAGCTCGGCGACGTACTCGCGGACCTCCTCGACCGCTTCGGCATAGGCGTCGACGCTCTCGATGTAGGAATCGACCATCGCCGCCGCGACAGTAATATCGATGTCGTCGCCCTCGCGCTTGCCCATCACCTTCACGTCGGGGCCGAGTTCGGGATGGTCGGCGGCGTACTCGCCCGTGAGCAGTCGTTCCGTGTTCAGGACGATCTCCTCGGTCTCCGAAAGCGGCGCGTGACCGACTCCATAGCTCGTGTCGTTGGCCATCGCCACGCCGCCCTCGCCGAAGACGTCCCGGAGATCGCCGCTGCCCTCGCCGAGTTTCACGTCGACCACGATGTCCGTACCGACATCGAGTTCGGGGACGTGCGCTTCGAGGTACTGGCGGGCCGCTCGGAGCGCGATGGGTTCGGTGGGGATGGTGGTGCCCTCGAACTCGCTGGTCGCACGCCCGACGATGAGTACGTAGATGGGTTCGAGTACCTCGCCGCCGCCGAAGGCGGGCGCGGCGCTGCCGGCGACCAACTGCGTCTCGTCGGTGTTGTAGTGAAGGATGCGGCCAACGCGGTCGAGATACGCCGCCGCGAGCGCCCGCGAGACGCTCTCGGCGATGCCGTCACACAGCGAGTCGGGATGGCCGATGCCCTTTCGCTCGACGATTTCCACGGTCTGGGACTCGACGGCCGGCCGGTCGAGCGGCGTCACTCGAACGTTTCGCTCGGTCATGCCACCGGTTCGCCGCCACACGGCCTATAACTTGCGGAAACCTTCGTGCGCCGAGAGATAACCCGGAGTTATTCGTTCGCCCCGGACCCCGACAGTAGTTCGAGATACGAGGTTCGAATCTGGTCGGCGGGGTCACAGCCGAGCGCCGCGAGCAGGTCGTGCGCGCCGTCGCGGACGTGTTCGATGTCGGCCTCCTCGGCTTCACCCTCGACCTCGACGAACTCGCCGAGACCCGAAACCGTATCGAGCGCGACGGTGTAGCCTCGACAGCGGAACTTCGTCCGCATCTTCTCGACGGTCGCCGCGGGCGCGAATCCGAGCGCGTCGAGGACGTTCGCCATTGCCTCGTCGCTCTCGACGCCCGTCTCGTGTTCGGCGCGGGTCTTCGAGTCGGCATCCACGAGCGGTCCCTTGTAGGTGAGTCGCGTCGCCTCGTCTTCCCGACGGATCCTGAGCGCCTCGTCGGTCTCCGGAAAGCTTCGATGGGGCGCGTCGTAGTAGGTATCCACCTGCTCGACGGTGCCGATGGCGTCGGCATCGAGCGCCGCGAGTCGCTCACGGACCGGCTCGTGGGCACTGGCGACTTTACACTCGACTTCGTACACGATGGATACCTCGGACCGAGGATGGAAAAGCTACTCCTCGGCCTTCCAGTGGAGGTCGATGCTGACCGACTCGCGCTTGTCGCCGAGCATCGGCTCGCGTTCGCTCACCTCGATGTCGTAGTCGATGCTGTCGCACGGCGCGAGCGCGACCGACTTGTTGCCGACGGCAACGGTGATGTCGGTGTCGCCGCGCAGCTCGTTCGCGAGTGCCTCAAGCTCCCCGGCGGCCTCCTCGCGCGAGACGGTCTGGCTCGCTTCGGTGGTATCTGCCATACCGGCTCCAAGGCGCTCCGATGCCTAAACCTATCCCCTGCACGAGCGGCGACGACTTCGCTACCTTGAAGCGCTCGACCCTACCCAGAGGAGTCGTGCGGGACGCATCGCTCCTCGACCGACGCTGGCCGCTCGTCCTCGGGGGGCTGGCGTTGCTCGTCCAGGGGCTTTCGGTCAATCGGGCGCTCTCGACCGCCCCGCCGACGACCAACATCGATGCCGTCTTCTTCCAGCACGCCGGCTGGTACGTGACACAGGGAGCGGTGCCCTACGTCGACATCTGGGACATCAAGCCGCCGCTGGCCATCGAGACCACGACCGTGCTCGCCGCGCTCGCCGGCGACCCACTCGCCCTCCATCTGTCGAGCGTCGCCCTCACCGCCGGGGCCGCCGTCGGCTGTAGCCTGCTCGTCGGCCTCCTTGCCCACCGACTCACCGGCGATGGGTTGGCGGCACTGCTGGCCGGTTGCACCGTTCTCACGATGCCCGCGTTCTATCGCCTCTCTGCCAACGGGTTCCGACCCAAATACCTCACCCTCCTCTTCGGGCTCGGCGCGCTCGCGCTCGTACTTCGGGACCGACCGCTGCTCGCCGGGGCGGCCGCCGCCGCGAGTGCCGGCTACTGGCAGTACGGCGCGATATTCGCCGTTCTCGTCGTCGGTCTCGCCGTCGAGCGCCGCGACCGGCGCGCGCTCGCCCGCCAGCTCCTCGGGATGGCGCTCGTCACGGCCGTAGCGGTGGTCCCCATCGCCCTCTCGGGTGCGCTCGTCCCCATGCTCGTCGAGGCGGTCTACGTGCCGGTCACGACTCAAGGGGCACAACCGGCGACCGAACGCCTCGGCAAACTCCTCTTCTATCTCGCGTACGCGCTCGTGCCGGTCGCCGTTGGACTGTACGGATTGGTTGCCGACCGGGGGCGACTCCGCCGCCACTGGTGGGTGTATGTCGGCGCGGCGTGGGGCGGCGTGCAGATACTGTTCGACCTCGACAGCGCCCCGGACCTCTATCTGCTCGTGACCTTTCTCGCCCTCGGCGTGGCGCTGGCCGTCACGCAGGCGCGACCGACCCGCCGGCGCTGGCTTGCGGTCGCACTGGCTGCTATCGTGCTGGTCAACGCGCTGTGGGTCGGCGGGTTCGTAGCGAATCCCGTCGAGAACGCCGCCAGCGCCGACGAGGGAGCCGCCGGGGCGTTGCGGGCCGTCTCCGAATCCGTCGACGTATCCCGGCCCGGTGAGCCGGCCCGCTACGGAATCTCGCGCGTGCGTGCCCTCTATTGGGAGCAGCGAATCCCCGAGTCGTGTCACTATCGACTGAGCGAGACCGAGCGCGATTGGCTCGCAAAGACCGGCCGGCCCTATCGCGAATCGCGCTGCGGCGCTCGCGGACTGCCGTAGCCGACCCTTCACTGGTGAGGGTCCGAACGCGAAACAACGGTTATAAACGTCGAACGGGAGTGGAGTGGGTATGAGCGACGAAGCAAGCGAACAAACCGAATCGGAAGCCGACGAGGAAGCCGCAAGCGGGATTCAAGAGGGCGATTTCGTTCGCCTCGCCTACACCGCTCGCACGGTCGAGAACGACCAGCTCGTCGACACCACCGACCAGGAAGTCGCCGAGGAAGAAGGCGTCGACGACCAGCAGCAGACCTTCGAGCCGCGCGTCATCGCGGTCGGTGCCGGTCACCTCTTCGACACGGTAGAGGCGGACTTCATCGGCGGCGAGGCCGGCGATTCGGGGACCGTGACCGTCCCTGCCGAGGAGGCCTTCGGCGAGTACGACGAGAGTGAAGTTCGGACTGTCAGCGCCGACCGCATCCCCGAGGACGACCGCTATCCCGGCGGCCACGTCGACATCGACGGCGAGCACGGCCACGTCGAGACCATCATCGGCGGCCGCGCACGCGTCGACTTCAACCACCCGCTCGCCGGCGAGGACGTCGAATACGACTACGAAGTGCTCGACACGGTCGACGACCGCCTCGAACAGGCTGAGGGCATGCTCTCGATGTACTTCGATGCCGACTTCGACATGCGTATCGAGACCGACGAAGTCGAAGAGGAGCAGATGGTCGAACCCGACGAGGACGAAGAAGGTGAAGACGAGGAAAGCGAACCCGAGTTCGAGACCGAGGTCGTCGAGAAGGAGACGCTCTATATCGAACAGTCCCCACAGTTGCAGTTCGACCAGCAGTGGATGATGGGCAAACAGCAAATCTTGGGTGATCTCATCGACCGCCTCGGCTTGGACCGAGTAATCGTCGAGGAAGTCATCGACGGCTCTGGAGGGATGATGGGCGGCATGGGTGGCATGATGGGCGGTATGGGCGGCGGTGGCGGCGAGGAGGCCGACCTCGAAGCAATCGAGGAGGAACTCGAAGACGCCGACGTCGACGTCGACGACATCACCGACGAACTCGACGAGGAGTAGGCCGGCTCAGGCGCGTTCGTAGCGCCGATAGCCCCAGTCGGCGAGATAGGCAAACCCACCGAGGACGAGCACGGCAACGAAGAACCCGAGACCATTGATAACGATACCGGCGACGCCCGCGAGCACGATGACGACCCCGAACGCAACTGGATAAAGGGGGTGTTCGCGGACCGTATCGACCGCCGCCAGCACGAGGAGCAATCCACTGAGAAAGCCCACGACGGCGAAGACGGGATTGCCGAAATCGCTGAGCGCCACCGTAATGACCAGTCCGACGAGCACGACCTGGGCGGCGAGGCGACGGAAATCGAACTCCTGCTCTGCGGTTGCCATTGCCGGCGCGTCGGCCGGCCGTCACATAAACACACTGCCGGGCGAAACCGGCCACTGCCACGGAGTACGCTCGTCGTTCACTGTCCGAGTGCGCGCTCGATTGCCGTGAGCACCTCATCGATGGGGAACGGTTTGCCGACCCGCGCGGCGGCCACGTCCGCTCCCGGCTCCGTGCTGGTCAACAGCACGACCGGCAGCGGGGTCTCGAACTCCGCCCGTATCCGTTCGAGGGCGTCGAGACCATCCATCCGTGGCATGCGCACGTCGAGCAGGAGCACGTCCGGCAACGACCCAGTGTGGAGCGCATCGATGCAGTCGCGTCCGTTCGTGCTCGTTCGAACGTCGAACCCGTGCCGGGCGAGTTTGAAGGTCAGAGTTCGCGGACACCGGCATCGTCATCGACGACGTGAATCGTTTCTGCCATCGTTGGCTCGTATTCACTCTCCCCCTGCTACCGATTGCGGGATAGTAAACGTGCTGATACTCCCACTACGCGATATCGCGGCTGGTATCGACCGCGACGCTGTCGGTGAGTCTGAGTTTGAGCGTCTCGGTGAGTGCGCGTCCGCCGCGGAACTTGGGGACTGCCAGCCGGTTCTCGACGGTCGCGCCCGCGGCGTCGGTGGTGAGTTCGAAAACGACGTCCGCGAGGTGTTCGGTGCTGTCGCGCAGCGGCGGGACGTTCTCACCGTCGAGACAGTGCAACACCGCGAGACTGTCGGTGTCGATGACGTGCAGGCGCAGTTGGGTCATGAACTCGAAGAACGCCGACCGGCCTTCGCGTTCGATGACCGAGTGCGGGTCGACGACGACCGTCGAGCGCTCGGGGAGGTCGCCGAGCAGTTCGATGGCGTGGTCGATGCGGTCGTCGTCGGCGACGTACTGAACGGTTGGGGTGCCGGTCTCGACCGCCGTCCGGCGGAGGCTGTCCGCAACGCTCAGCTCGGTCCTGTCGAGCGTGAGATACAGCGTCTCGCGGGGAGCCGTGAACTCGTAGAGCAGGAGTTCGGCCTGACTCGCCGGCGGTGCCGAGAGCGCGACGATTGACCCCGGCGGGATGCCACCGCCGAGTCGTTGGTCGAGGACGTCGATGCCGGTCGGCAGGCGCGCGGGCATTGTATTATAGTCTCGTGGCGACTGCATAAATATTGCTGGCACGAGGTCGCCGACGGTGGGTCGGGGGATTCAAGACGGGTCGGGGCGCGGCTATAGCCAATGGACCGCAATCACGTCATCAGCGCCAAGGACCTCTCGCGGACGGACATCGAGACGGTCCTCGACCGCGCGACCGAGATAAAGCGCGACCCACCCCGTCGGGAGCGCCACGCCGACGACCTGCTCGCGCTCTGCTTTTTCGAGCCGAGCACGCGCACGCACATGAGCTTCGAGACGGCCATCAAGCGCCTCGGCGGGGATGCACTCGACATGGGACCGGTCGAGGCCTCAAGCGCGACCAAAGGCGAGAGTCTCGCCGATACCGTACGCGTCGTCGAGGGCTATGCCGACGCGCTCGTGCTGCGCCACCCGAGCGAGGGCGCGGCGGCGATGGCCAGCGAGTTCGTCGATGTCCCACTCATCAACGCCGGCGATGGGGCCGGCCAGCATCCGACCCAGACGCTGCTCGACCTCTACACGATGCGCGAGGCGGCCGGCGGTCTCACGGACCTGACAGTCGGAATCATGGGCGATCTGAAGTATGGGCGAACCGTGCACTCGCTCGCCTACGCGCTCACGAAGTTCGACGCACGCCAGCATTTCGTGAGTCCCGAGAGTCTCAGCCTCCCGCACAGCGTCCGCTACGACCTCCACGAGTCGGGCGCACGGCTCAAAGAACACACTGACCTCGATGCCGTACTGGAGGAGTTGGACGTGCTCTACGTGACCCGCATCCAGCGCGAGCGCTTCCCCGACGA
>CAZJHA010000008.1:0-21302 GCA_964545755.1 uncultured Halobacteriales archaeon
GCTCAACGTCTCGCTCACCACCGCCGTCGAGGAAAGCCAAGACGTCGAGGCGACGTCGACCGACGATTAGACCACCACCTTTTTACTGCGGAGTGGTTCGAAAGACGCTTCGCGTCTTTCGTCATCACGAGACGGCTCCGCCGTCTCGAACGAGATCGCCTGCGGCGACCCCCGTCTGCTCACGGGCGCTCCGCGCCCGTTCGCACGGCCAGCGGGACCTTCGGTCCCGCTTGGCTTGCAAAAATCTGGACCAAAAACCTCCGCTCGTTCGCTTCGCTCACTCGCGGCGAACCGCGCTCACTCCGTTCGCGCGGACACTCTCCGCCCCACTACCGTACAGCACCGCCGAAGCCCTCACTCGCTCCGCTCACGGCTCACTTCACTCGCCGCCCGCCGCTCGTTCGCCCTTCATCCGCCGAGGAACCGCACCGGCCGCCGCACCCGCACGGCGGCCGCATCGCCGCCGCAGCCGCACCGCTGCCGCCACGCTACGCGAGCGAAGCCCTATAACGAATGGCGCACAATCCCAACCATGACCAATGAGCGGTAAGGAATCCGCCGCAGCCACCCACGGCGGGGAGTCGAGTTGGCGCACGCTTTTCGGCTACGAGCAGCCTTACGACAGCCAAGCCGATGCCATCGAGACGGCCATCGAGACGGGGGCCGAGGGCGGCTATCTCGTCATGGAGGGAGCCTGTGGCACGGGCAAGACGATGGCCGCGCTCACTGCCGCCGGGACGCTGCTGCGGGAGAGCGACCACTACGACAACGTCCTCGTCGTAACACCGGTCAAACAGCAGCGCCGGCAGTTCATCGAGGACCTGCGAACCATCAATGCCGACCGTGAGGACCCGTTCGACGGACTCGCACTCGTCGGGAAACCCCAACTCTGCCCCTACGAGCGCGCCGGCGCGTTCGACCGGGGCACACAGGACGCCTGCGAGGACCTCCGGGAGAACACCGCCGGACTGGTCGCCCACGACGGCGGTGGCGACGTCTGGTGGGACAGCGCCCGCGCCGGCGAACTCGTTGCTTCTGCTCGCACCGACGCCGACTCGTGGCGCGCGCTCGACGACAATCTCGCGACCGCCGGCCACACAGCGCCGTACCCCACCGCACGGCCGACCGCGCCCGACTCACTCGACGAGAGCGACCAGCCGTACTGTCCGTTCGAGGCCGACTGGTACGCCCGCGAGAAATCCGTCCCTGTGAGTTTCGACGACGAACACCACGTCGTCACCACCGACGAACTGCTCGCCGGTGCGGTCCCCCGCGGAACCTGCCCACACCGCGCGATGGGCACACTGCTCGACGATGCCGACGTGGTGGTGGGAAACTACAACCACCTCTTCGACCCGCGAACGCGCGCGCTCACCGACGGCGTGGTGGACGAGCGCACGTTCGTCATCGTCGACGAAGCCCACAGACTCGAAGGGCGCGTCCGCGAGATGCTGAGCGACCGCATGGGCATCCAGTCGCTCCGGCGCGCGCGAAACGACATCTCCCATCTCCGCACGCTCGCGGGCCAGTCGCGCGACCACCGCGAGGAAGTCGCCACACAGCTCGCCACCTACGAGGTCGGGACCGACGACCTCGAACGGGCCAGCGAGTTCTTCGACGACGCCATCGACTGGCTCGACCGCCGCGTCGAGCGCCACCTCGAAGAAGAGTACGGCGACCTCGACCGTGCAGCCGAACAGGGACGACTGCCCGATAGCGTTGAAATTTCGCTTCGGGACCCCGAAGCGGACGAAACTGACGAGTTCTCAGAATGGGCGAACGAACAGTATTCGCCCGCGTTCTGCAAATCCCTTCATACGATTGGCGCTGCCGTTGCGGACGCACTCGATGCGCTCAGCCCCGAACGCTCGACGGTCTGTGGTGATATCGGGCGGCTCGTGACCCGGTGGTGGACGCGCGACCACGCCAGCTACTTCCGTGAGATCACCCTCTCGCGGACCGACCGCGAGCACGTCGATGGCTGGGAGAGCGAGTACACCGCGGGGCTGGTCTGTTACGACTGTCTTCCGGCCGAAGACCTCCGCGAGCGATTCGACGACCTCGGCGGTGGCGTGCTGATGAGTGCGACGCTCGAACCGATGGACGTCCTTCGGGAGTGTATCGGTCTCGACCGCCTCGTGGGGAACTCGGATGAGGACGGCGAACCCGAAGAGGAACGCCCCATCGCAACACGAACGTACGACCTCACCTATCCCGAAGACAATCGTGCGAGTTGGGTCGTCGACGCACCGGCGTTCACCGCGCGCAATCGCGGACCGCCCGACGGCGAGAGCGAGGTCCGGGAGACCTACGCCTACGCGCTCCGGGAACTCGCCCGCAGCCCGGGCAACGTGCTGGTCTGCATGCCGAGCTACCGCGAGGCCGCGTGGGCGCACGACCGACTCGCCGATGCGGTGGCGAAACCCGTCCTCCGCGACGAGCCATCGAGCGCCGAACAGACGGAGAAACTCAAGCAGGAGTTTTTCGCCGGCGACGGGAAGGTCCTCACCACCTCCACGCGCGGGACGCTCACCGAGGGCGTCGATTACGACGGCGACAAACTCGGCGCGTGTGCGGTCGTCGGCGTCCCGCTCGTGAACGTCGCCTCACCGCGGATTCGAGCGGTGCGGCGGGCCTACGGCGCGGCCTTCGGCGAGGAGCGCGCCTTCGAGTACGCGCTCACGGTGCCCGCCGTGCGCCGCGCGCGGCAAGCCATCGGCCGGGTCATCAGGGGTCCCGAGGAGGTCGGCGTGCGCGCGCTCGTGGACGAACGCTATACGCCGGATGCACCCCGGTCGGTGTATGAGTACCTTCCGCCCGCCGAACGCGACGAGTGGCGCACGATGACCCCGATGTTCCTCGATTCCCAGTTGAGTGGGTTCTGGGAGGGTCACGCGCGGCCCGACTGAACGCTCTCAGCCCTCATCGTCGCCGACGAACCGGAGCGCCACGCCCGCGACGATGACGCCCACGCCGGCGATTGCGCTCAGCAGGGGTGGTACGGGCAGGAAGAGTAAGACGACACCGACGAGTATCAACCACGTCGAGCGAGTGACCATACCCCGTTTGCGTGGACGGGCCGCATACCGTTTGCGGTCGATTCAACAGAAGTTCTGGGTCGCGTACACACGGGTCCGGCCGTCGACCTGTTCGATGTGGACGCCAATGGCCTCGCGCTCCCAGTAGGGTTTGAGCAGGTTCTTCCGGTGGCTCGTCGAGTTCATCCAGCCGTTGACGATACCGCGGGCGAGTTCCTCCGGCGAATCGTACTCGATTGTCCGATTGCCCATCGCAACCGGTGCGTCGTAGTAGGTGTAGAGGATGTTCTCGCCGCCGGTCGCGTACTGGAAGGTTCCAGTCTTGACGCGACACTGATAGTCAAACTGGCGGTAGCGGTCGGCAAGCGTCTCGCCGTCGGGACCCACATGGGAAAAGTAGCTCCGATTCGCCATGTCGGCGCTGTGATAGCGCGCGACCGCCCGGAGGTCGGTGTCGAGCGTCAGATTTGATTTGCCGCGCTCGGCGCGCTCCTCGTTGACGTATCGATGGACGAGGTATTCGAGTTCCGTCCCGTCGAGTTCGGCCGTGCTCGATGCCGAGACGGCTGGAGCATCGCTCGCGTCGGAATCGTTCTGTATGCCCACGTCGGGGGCATCACCAACGCTTCCCCCGGCGGCATCGTCGAGCGCGTCGATGTTACCGGCATCGGATGGGACACCGAGGTCGTCGAGTGCCTCGCCCACTCCCGTGTCGGCGGGCAGACCGCCGAGGGTGAAGCTGGCGGCGAAAGCGACGACCGCGAACACGAACGCGACGCGAACGAGGACCGAAAGCAGCCATCCGACCCCCCGCAGCAGCGAACGAAACATTCGCCGCCGATAGGCTCCCGGTGGCTATGTATCTGTCTCCCGATTCAGATGGCCAGCACGCCCGCATCGAGGCGGTCGGTTGGGCGGCTACTGCGCCACCGTACGGGACTTTCGGTACATTCGACGCGCTCGTCGGGACCGCACGAGCCGACAAAGCGCACGACGAGACAGTATATCTGTGGGCGCTCGCGGTCTCCCTCGTCGCCGATGCCGACAATGGTGACGCGCTCGACGGACTCGACCGCACAGGAAATCCCGGTCGCCTCGCGCACGTTTCGTTTGGCTCCCGCTTCGAGCGATTCGCCGGTCTCGACCGGCCCGCGCGGACAGGCCCACTCGCCACTGCGGTCGCGAACAAGCAGGACCTCGTCGGCGTCGTTCGTCACGTGTACGCCCGCTGCCGCTCGCTCGGTCTCCTCGGCATCGGCCGCCCGCTCGTAGCGCTCCGCAGGCACGGTCCAGCCGAGCTGGTGGACCGGCGCCGAGCCATAGGTCTCCTCCAGCCGGTCGAGCTGGTTCGTCACCCACTGTTCTGACCGTTCGGCGTCGTCCATATCTCCACACGGTATCGCCTCACAATAAAGCCGGAGGTTCGTTCAGCCTCTTGTGAACTCGTTTCACGCCGTTTTTCGCGATTTCATCCCGGGTTCGGCAGCCCACTCGGGCGTGTTCGTCGAAGAATTCGGTGATTGGGTGTAGCTCCTGCGGTTGTCGCACTTGACGATGCCGTGCCCTCGTCGTCGAAGGTCAGGTCTCGACGGGAACGTCCTGTTCGCCGACACGCGGTGACCTGTTCGACCTCGCCACCGCTGTCGGGGACAAATCCTTTCGGATGAGATAACGGAACCTATTCTCACCGCGAAAGCATCACCACATTACCAGTAAACGAACGGACAAGACAGATAAGGCAACGGCTCCTATCGTCGGCGACCGTGATCGAACCGGGACCGGAATCGGATTCGGGACTGCTCGACCGCGAGGGCCTCTCGAACGTCGAGAAGTGGCTAGCGCCGGCCGTCGGCGTCGTGGTCGTGCTCGTCTTGCTCGCCGGTGTGGGATTTCTCGTCACCGACTATCTCGGGGGCAGCCCGAACGGTCCGACCGACGCCGACCGCTCCGGCGTGGGGGCCGCCCCGGCGAACAACACAACGACTACCCCGACCACCGCAAACGCCACCGCGACGACCGCCCAGCCGACTTCAACGGCTACCGCAACCACGACACCGACCGCGACAGCAACGCCAACGCCGACCGATACGCCGACCGAGACCGACACGCAAACGCCAACCGACACGGCGACCGCGACGCCGACGGCAACCGAAACCGACACTGCAGAACCGACGGCCACGACAACACCGACTGCCACGCCAGCGGAAACCGACACGGTGACGGTGACGCCCACGCCAACCCCCACCGAAACGGCGGCCGCGACACCGATGACAACCGAAACGCCAACGCCTACCGACACGCCGCCACCCACGACGACCACCTCGACTGCGACCGAAACCACAACCGCACCACCGAGCGATGAACCGACGACCGAATCCGAGACGACGGCCGCGACGAGTTCTTCGACGGCTACGACGACACCAGAGACGGCCACGGAGACGCCGACGCCAACAGCCACCGAGACCGCGACGGACACGCCACTCAAGTCGTCGACGACCGCCGAAGCGGAACCATCATCGGAGCTATCGGCGGAGCGTCAGCCGATGACGAGGGTCACGCCGGAGCCGACACCACCGTCGACAGCAACCGCGACGCAACCGCCCACCACGACCGATACCGCGACCGCTGCCGCAGCCACAACGGCCACCGCAACCGAAATCGTGACCGCGACTGCGACGGCGGAGACGACCGCTACCACGGCGGCCTAGTCGTATGAGTTATCGAATTCGTCTGGGGCCGTTGCCGCCTCGCTGACGCCCACGGCGGCAACGCTCTCGGCCACATCGTGAACACGCACGATGTCCGCACCGCGCTCGGCGGCCAGCGCGCTCGCGGCCACCGTCGCCGGCAGGCGTTCACCCGCCGCGCTGCCCACGAGGTCGAACATCGACTTGTGCGAGTGGCCGAACAGAATCGGGCACTCAAGCGCGTCGAACTCGCCCAGCCGACCGAGAATCGCGAAGTTCTCTCTCCTGTCCTTCCCGAAGCCGATACCGGGGTCGACGATGATTTTTCTCCTATCGAGGCCCGCCTTCTCGGCGAGCAACACGCGCTCGCGCAGTTCCCGGATGGTGTCGCCGACCACGTCGTCGTATTCGGGAGTCGAATCGGGGTCGACGGGAGTATCGATGCTGTGCATCACGACCAGCGGACAGTCGTACTCGGCGGCGACGAAACGCATTTCGGGGTCCGCCAATCCGGAAACGTCGTTGATGATGTCCGCACCGGCGTCGAGTGCTGCGCGCGCGACCGCCGCCTTCCGTGTATCGACCGAAATCAGGGCGTCGAACTCGTTGATGCGTTCGATGACGGGCACCACGCGCTCGCGCTCTTCGTCGGCCGAGACCGGTTCCGCGCCGGGACGGGTGCTCTCGCCGCCCACGTCGATGATGTCCGCTCCCTCCTCGACCATCGCCTCGGCCCGCCGGACCGCAGTCTCGGCACTGTCGAACTCGCCGCCGTCGTGGAAGCTATCGGGTGTCACATTCAGAATCCCCATCACCGCCGTCCCCTCCTCCCACGGGTAGCTACGGGAGTCGGACTCGACACCTATCGAGAGTGCCTCTCGAACCCCGTCGGCGAGCGGCTCCAGTCCATAGGGTTGGGCGGCGAGTTTCTCTGAGAGGCGTTTGAACTGCGCGAGCGTACCCAGCATGAGCACGTCGAGATACTCCTCGTCTTGGTCGTTGAGACCCGAGATGGCACATTCGCCGCCGAGAGAGAGCAGTTCCTCCTTGAGATATTGGGACTGTCGCGGGCGCACGCGGGTCTTCAGCGCCCGATGAACGGCTTTGCCGCGCATCCGGTAGGTCCCCGCGTCGGTGACGTGGGTGTTTTCGAGCGCGCGGCGCGCATCGTCGAGTCCGTCGATCTCTTTGGGCACGTCGAGGCGGCTCCAGCGCGTTCGCGCCTCGCGCACGGTGTAGAGCGAACCACAGACGAGCACGCAGTCGTCGGAACTGGCCTCCTCCATCGCGGCCCGGAGCGCATCCGTGACGTCGCTGTGGGTCTCGACGTGACTCTCCTCGAAGACGTCCGCGAGGACCGCGTTGTCCTCGGCGCGCGGGACGTCCGGCCGGCAGGCGACGACGCGCTCGGGAGTGGGGAGCGCGTCGGCCATTCCTCGGTGGTCCTTGTCGGCGAGCGCACCGAAGACCAGATAGAGGTCCGCGAAGTCGAACTCGGCCAAGGTGTCGCCGAGGCGCTCACATGCGCCGGGGTTGTGTGCACCGTCGAGCACCACCAGTGGATCGCGTTCGAGCACCTCGAAACGGCCGGGCCAGTACGCCCCGCGCAGCCCGGCGGCGAGGGTCCCCTCATTGAGGTCGATGGCGAACTCGTCGGCGACCTGCCGGGCGAGCGCCGCCGCGACGCCGGCGTTGTTCGCCTGATGAGCACCCAGCAACGAGAGCCGAGTTGCGAGACGCCAGTCATCGCCCGAAAGCCCGATGGCGCTCTCGATACCCACCCGTCCGTCGTAGTGCACTGCTATGTCGCCGTCCGGGCCGACGGTCAGCACGTCGCCGGCGCTTCCTTCGATTGCTGTGCGCGCGTCGCCGGTCGCGGCGGTCACGAGTTCGTTCCGCCGGGGTGCGACGGTGGCCATGTCGCGCCCGATTTCCGCCACTGTGTCGCCGAGGGTGTCGGTGTGTTCGAGCGCGACGCTGGTGACGGCACTCGCCACTGGCTCGACGACGCTGGTCGCGTCGTAGCGCCCGCCGAGACCGACTTCGAGCACGGCGACGTCGACCGACTGCCGCCGGAACTCCCACAGCGCCATTCCCGTGACAACCTCGAAGAAGGTGGGCGACTCGCCGGCGGCCGCTCGGTCAAGGACGTATGGTCTGACGGTCTCGACGTACTCGGTGAGTGCGCTCTCGGACAACATACGGTCGTTGACGCGGACGCGCTCGCGGACGGAATCGAGATGTGGCGAGGTGTAGAGACCGACGTCGAGACCCGCCTCCCGAAGCACCGATTCGAGCAGTCTCGCGGTGCTTCCCTTGCCGTTCGAGCCGGCGATCTGAACGAACGTCACCCCGTCGTGTGGGTCGTCGAGATACGAAAGGAAGTCCGCCGTCGCGTCCAGTCCCGGTCGTGGCGGATACCGACGCAGCCCGAAGAGGAAGTTTGCCGCCTCGTGGAACTTCATACCGGACACCGGTGGGGCCGTGGTTTGAGGGTATCGGACGACCGCACTGCGAACGGTCGCCTGAATGAGCAACTCCGTCAGTCCTCCCCGGTATCGACCACCAACGAATCGAGGAACGTAGCGATGGCCGCACGGGTGGAGGTGGTGACGTCCCTGTCGGTGGTCACGCGGCGCAACATCGCACCGGTGACCGTCGAGACCAGCAGCGCAGCCGTCTCGTCGACATCGACCGCATGGAAGGTCCCATCCTCGATACCGGCCGCGAGCACGTCGGCGAAGGCGTCGTGGATGAGGCGGTCGACGCGAGTGAACTGCTCGCGGTAGGCTGGCTTCGAGAGCGCCCGCGAGCGCAGCTCGAACAGCGCGAGCTGGAACTCCCGCTGTTCGTCGGGCGGTGACAGCGGCAGGAACTGCTCGACGAGCGCGCGCAACTGCTCGTCCGGGCTGTCGCCCCCCTTGACCGCGTCCTCGACGGTGAACTGGTCGAGCAGATAGTCGAGGAAGGCGATGAGGATTTCGTCTTTCGTGTCGTAATGATAGTACAACAGCGATTTGCTCTTGTCGAACTCGTCGGCAATCGTCTGGATCGTGAGGTCGGCGTACCCGTGTTCACACAGCGCCCGGTACGTCGCCTCCATGATTTCGGCCTCCGTCTCGCTGCGGTCGGTGTCCGCACTCATCATAACTGACTATTCAGTCAGAGCGCAAAAGGGCGTCGCTTCACCGGACGAGCGGGCGCGGCGGGATTCGAACCACGGTCGTTTCGCGCCGCTCCCTGATTCAAATCCGCGTGCCGGTTCGCTCGTCACTCCGTTCCTCGCTCACGGGCGCGACGGGATTTGAACCCGCGACGTCTTGGTCCGGAACCAAGAACTCTATCCACTGAGCTACGCGCCCACGGAAACGGACAGGGAGGTCGGTGATTTAGGCGTTGTGAAAGTCAGGGCGTCTCGTTCGTTTCGAGCGTCATGTCGGCGGTCGGGTAGGCAACACAGGTCAGCGTGTAGCCGTCGCCGAGTTCGTCCTCGTCGAGCATCTCCTGGCCGTCGTGGGTGAGATAGTCCTCGGAGGGACCGTCGGCGACGTGGCCGCCACAGGAGAGACACTGGCCGGCCCGACAGGCGTAGGGCAGGTCCCAGCTCTGCTCTTCGCCGGCTTCGAGCAGTGTCTGGTTTTCGGGCACTTCGAGGGTCTCGCCTTCCTTCTCGTAGTTGACTTCGAAGACCTCGGCCTCGTCATCGGGGATGTCCGCCGGACTCGACGACTCCTCGCTTTCGCCGCCCTCGCCGAGCTCGCCTTCGGCCTCGCCCTCGCCACCGACCGCTCCGGCCGGGGCTGCTCCGCCCCCGATGGAGCGGTTCATCGGCTCGGGGAAGTTCGTCTCCGGCACGCTCTCGGCACGCCGTTCGAGGACCGACTGGGAGATATCGTCCGGGATGGCTCGCTCGGTGCCCGACGAGAAATGTAACGAAACCATCACCACCACCAAGAGGACACCTATCGACAGCCCGAATACCTCGACCATGCCCGGGGTATGGAAGGATGGTTTAACTACCTATTGATTCCCGGCTTTTGCTGCGTGCTCGAAAACGCGAGGCGTTTCGGCATCACGAGACTGCCCCGCCGTCTCGGACGGCTCCGATTCCTTCGGCGACCCATCGCCGCCAGAAGTCGGCGTCACCTCCCTGCTGGCTCGGAGAGCCACACCTGCTCGTTCCCCACGGCACAGTCATTGACGCTCCGCCACAGCCACCGTTCCGCACAGCACCGCAGCCGCCGCGGCGGCCACACCGCGGCAGCAACCGCCGCGGCCGCTAGTTACGCACGAAAACCAGATAGCCCGTGTGGCCGACACCGGCCGTCGAGGGGCGCGTCCCGCGCTCGTCGAAGTCCATCTCGCGCTGGATGGTCTCGTAGGTTTCGGCGTCGAGGCCCACTGAGTCGAGTGTTTCGACGACCTCGCGCGCGCTCTCGACGAACGGCGAATAGACCGCGACGAACCCACCGGGAATCAGGAGTTCAGGGGCGTGTTCGACGACCGCCGGCGCGTCCTCGGTGTCGAGCGTGAGCAGGTCGAACCCGCCGAGCGTGGCGAGGTCGTCGAGCACGTCGCCGGTCCGCACTTCGACACTACCGCCGGTCGACCCCTCCCCGACGTCGGCAAGCGCCATGTTCCCGCGGGCGACATCGGCGAACTCCGGGTCGCGTTCGTAGGTCACCACCGACGCACCCGCACGGCCGAGCGCGGCGGCGAGCACGCCAGTTCCGGTCCCGGCATCGAGCACCCTGTCGCCCGCTGCAACGCCTGTGTGGCCCATCACGAGACCCACATCCCGGGGCAGCATCGGTGCGCCGGTGCGCTCGAAGTGATGGAAGAGGTCCGGGCCGCGGAGGTCCCGCACCACGAACTCGGTCCCGAGATGGGTTTCGAGCACCGCTCCCGGAGTCACGTCTTCGGGGACATCGAGCACGCCGAGGTCCGTCTCCAACCTTGCGCCCGGCTCGCGGAGATACTCGCGGCCCTCGCCGACGAGCAGAACGGCCGTCACTCCAGCCGCGAGACCGCCGCCGCCAAGTCCCCATCCTCGGCTTCGAGCGCCTCGCGTGCGGCGTCCTCGCCTGCACCCGTCCGCTGGGCGACGATATTCACATCGGAATCGGGAATCCGGCCTGCATCCACCTCTTCGCCCTCCTCGTCACCTTCGCCGAGCGGAATCGCCTCTTCATCGCCCGCAGCGCGCGTCTCCGGCTCGCCCGTGATGGTGTAGGTCGCCTGTCCTTGGGCGTCCATCCGCTGGACCTCGGCGTCGTCGAAGACGAGTTCCTCCTCGCCGGTGCGGATGATTATCTCCTCGGCATCGATCTCCTCGATGTCGATGCCCATCTGCTTCATCATCTGTTGCATCTTCCGCGGGTTCAGACCGCCGCCTCCTCCGAACATACCTGCGGATGGACAGCCAGCGCCTTGTGGCTTCCGACCCACGCCGGCCGCGCCGGGCAAACGGTTTTGCGCCACCGGGTCCGATTGGACGCATGCGCCAAGCGGATGCCGACGCGACGACGCGCCAGCGCATCGCCGACCACCTCCGCGAGCAACCGGCTGCTGCGAGCACGCTCGCAAGCGAGTTCGCCATCACGACCGCGACCGCGCTCGACCACGTCGAACACATCGCTCAGTCGCTGTCGGGGAGCGACGAACAGCTACTCGTCGCCCCGCCGGAGTGTCAAGACTGTGGCTTCGCGGGCTTCGACGACCGTATCAACCGACCCTCGCGCTGTCCCGACTGCAAGAGCGAGGCCATCGAAGAGCCACGATTCACTGTCGAGGAATAGGGCCAGTATCGATGCGTTCGGCCGCCGCTCGATGGTCTTCGTAGATATCGTTCGCCCATCGCACGAGCGCCTCGTTCGTGCCGTCGAGACACTCCCGCAGCGTGCCCTGCTCGTCGTGGGCACAGACCAGCGCGCGCCCGTCGAGAAGCGTGAGTCCGAACGTGAGTTCGTCCGGGGAGAGGTACAGTTCGAAGTTCTCGAAGTCGTTGGCGGCCTCGAACGCGCCGGGATAGGCCGTCCGTGAGGTCTCGAGCACCGACTCGTCGATGATGAGTTCCATTGCCATGCCGGCGGTGAGGGGTTCACGTGCGGCCTCGTTGAGGACGGGACTGACGACCGGCGAGATGCCGCGGAACGTCTCGGTGTCGGCTGCGGCGAGCACGTCGGTCGTGTGGCTCATCGTGGCATGGGGGTTCTCAGGGGTGTTCGTCACCAGCCGTGCATCGTCGAGCGCCGCCGGCGGCAGCGTCGCACCGACCGCCCCGAGGCGCTGGAGGAACGACCCCCACTCGTTGACGCGCTCGATGGCCGTCTCAAGCGCCTCGTACTGGTCGAGCACGAGCCGTCCGCCGACCGTGAGCCGGTACTTGCCGTCCTCGCTGCACACCCACCCGCGCTCTTCAAGTCCGTCGAGCGCCCGATGGACCGTCGAGCGCGACAGACCACACGTATCGACGAGTTCGCACTGGCGGCGTGGCCGTTCGCGAAGGGCTTTGAGAACCCGAACACGGTTTTCCGAACCGGCGAGAAACGATACGTGTTCCCAAGACTCCATTCGATTGCGGCTTACCCTCCAGAAAAAAGAGTCTTCCGCCGTGCTGGCTCAGTCGTGCCGATACTCGTCGATGGCCGCCCGATAGCCCTCGCGATAGGTCGGATACACGAACTCGTAGCCCAATTTCCTGAGTTTGGTGTTCGAGCAGCGCTTCGACGTCTCGATGCGCCGCCGTGCCGGTGCCGAGAGGCCCTCGCCGGCGAGTCGCTCGGCGGTCGTCCGCTTTTCCGGACGGGGTACGTCACACTCGTCGGCCAGCCAGTCAGCAAAGTCCCATTTGTCGACCGGTTCGTCGTCCACCGCGAGCACCGCCTCCCCGCGCCCGGCGTCGGCAGCGAGCAAAAACCGAATCGAGCCGGCGGCATCGGCCCGGTGGACCACGTTGAGATAGCCCTCGGTCACGGGACCGTCGAGATACCGTTCGAGCCGATAGCGGCCCGGTCCGTACAAACCAGCGAATCGCACGACCGTGCCGTCGATGCCGTGCTCACTCGCCTCCCCCAGTGCGACCCGCTCGGCCTCGGCCAGCACCTCGGTCTTCTCGGTCGTCGGCTCGATGGGTGTGCTCTCGTCCACCCAGTCGCCGTCGTGGTCGCCGTAGACGCCCGTCGAGGAGGTGTAGAGGAGGCGGTCGGGCGACTCGTCGCGCGCGCCGAAGGTCTCGACGACGGTTCGAAGCCCATCGACGTAGATTTCGCGTGCGGCCGCCGCCCCGCGACCGCCGGAACTCGCCGCGAAAATTACGGAGTCGACGTCCGGGACGGCCGCGAGGTCATCGGGGTCGGTGATATCGGCCGCCACGGCTTCGAAGCCAGCGCGTTCGATTGCCTCGCGGCCATCGGCGGAGCGGCGCACGCCGACGACCTCGTGGTCGGGTGCGAGCGTGCGTCCGAGTTCGAGACCCACGTAGCCACAGCCGAGGATGGCGACCCTCATGGCTTTCGCTGCTCGATGTAGCCGTGGATCATGGCGAGTTCGTCGAGATCCATCGCGAGTCGCCCCTCGATCTTCTGCTGGATTTCCCGCGCGTCGAACGAGCCGTTGATGCCCGACTCGACCGCCTCGACATCGAGCACGGCGGTCGTCATCCCCATCAGGAGATGGTCGCGGGTCTCCGTGGCGATGGCGTCGGCGTCGGGTTCGTCCGGGTCGAGTGCGAGCATGGCCGCCGCCTCGTCGAGCGTCATGGCTGGCGAATCGCCGTTTGCGAGCGCCTCGGTCTCGACGCCAGTCTCCTCGCGTACCGTCTCGACGCCGTGGCTCTCGATGACGGTACGAAGCCGCTCGTCGTAGCGCGCGCGCAGTTCCTCGACCGAGAGGTCGCCAGCATCGTCGATGTCGTGGAGCATGGTGGCGATAGATGCCGCCGACGTAAGTGAATTGAGTTCGTGTTCGAGGCCATAGCTACCCCGAGCGAGCGCCTCGGCCATCCCTGTGACGGCGGCGAGTTCGCCCACTCGTCCGCCGCGGGCGAGCGCCGCACGGGCAGCCCCGAACGGTTCTCGATATGTCCGTCGTGCCAGTGCCGTGTCGTGTTCGCCGACGATAGCGGCGAACCGGGCCACAGCCACGAGAACGCCGACCGTTCCCTCGTCGTGATGGCGCTCGCTGCCCTCGTTATGGATTTCGATTCCGACGATGGAGCCGTCGAGCGCCGCGATGGCCGTCGTTCGGCAGGCCGGATTCGAGAGCCGACCGCGCCCGGCACAGTCGGTCGCATTGATCGAGAGGCGTCCGTTCTCGATGGATGGCTCGCAGTCACAGCGCGTGCCCACCCCGACCGTCCGGTTCGTCCGCTGCACGCCGCCGACTGGTCGCGGCTTCGGCTTTGAATCCTCGGATGGCTACTGGTAGGCCAACTGCATGATCCACTGGGAGAAGGCGTCGCTTTCCGGTTCGACGTCCTCCTCGCCGACCAGCGGCGAGAGTTCGTTGCCGGCCATCAGCAGTGAGAAGTCGAGGTCGCGCGCCGCTGGCGCGATGTAGTAGGTGTTGTGCCCCTCGTAGACGGTGTCCTCGCGCTCGACGAGGCCGCGTTCTTCGAGGCGCTCGGCGATGCGGCTGCCGGTGCGTGAGTCCACGTCGAGTTCCTTCCAGAAGTCGCTCTGGTGGATTCCTCCTGTGGAGCGGACGAGTTCGAGGGCGGCGCGCTCGTCCTCCGAGAGGTCGTCTTCGGCCGTCGTGCTCATACGCTATCCACACCACCGGAGGGGTTAAATCCGGCGTTCGACCGGCTCGAAAGCGGCTCGACAGGGCGGCCCGTCGGCGAACTCGTACTCGCCGCTGCCCTCGTCGTCGATGGCGATGAGCGACGACGAGCGCGTGCCGAAGCCGAACTCCTCGTGGTGGACGCAGACGCCATAGTCGTGGTCTGAAAGCACGTCAGCCGCGCGGTCGAGCCATTTCTCACTTCCCTCGCCCGGTTCCGGCTGGAGCGCTTCGCGCACTTTGCGACCGTTTTCGGCCTGTCGCTCGCCGCGTTCGGGCCACGACTCGGGGATGGTGACGTCACCGATTTCGCCGGTGTTCATGACGACGTGGACGCCGGGGTCGAGGTTCCGAACGCGCAACTGTCCATCCCATTCGAGCAGTACCGCCGCCCGCTCGTCGGCCACCACGAGGTTGAACCCCTCGTACTCGTCGGTCTCGACCGCACGCTCGACGTGACGGGCGGCGTCCTCTGCCGAATCGGCTTCGAGCGCGTCACGGACGAGCAGCCCACGCGAACGCTCGCCCGCCAATTCCCTGTCCGTCCAGCGGTTCGTAACTGCAACGAACAGTCCGAATTCGTTGTAGCCGATCCACGTCCCGCCCGCCTCGGCGTCACTCGGGGCGAGGACTTTCGGGTCTTCCGAGAGCAGTCCGGGCGGGTTCGACTCGCGGTCGATGGCTTCGTCGCGGTTGGCCGCCACCACCACCGGCCGGTCGGCGAAGACCTGCCACGCGAGCACGAGGGTGCACATGGTCAAGGGAGGGACCGGGAAGCCTAAACCCCGCCGGTCGCCGTGGGTGGCGGTGGCGCGGCGGCGCGCGAGGGGGTCAGTTGGGAAGGTTCGTGACGATGGGGAATACGAGTGTGGGTGAAAGGAGCCGAGCGCCAGCCCCGAGAAGGGTCCCGACTGCGAGCGCGAAGAGCGCGTGCTTTCGGTGCTCGATACGCTCTGAGGACGGAGGGCAAACGGTTTGCCGACCCGGAAGCGAGAGGGGTCATGTTCGAGAAGACCACGTGGATTCGTCTGCCGCGCAACGTCGTGGTCGGCCACGGCGTGCTCTCCGAAACCACCGACGCCATCGCCGAACTCCATCTCGGCGGCCGCCCGCTCGTCGTGACCAGTCCCACGGCCCGCGAGGTCGCCGGCGAGCGCGTCGTCGCGGATTTCGCCGATGGGGGAACGGAACCGGCGACGGTCGTCGTCGAGCGAGCGAGTTTCGGAGCCGTCGAGCGTGTCATCGAGGCCGCCCGCGAGGCCGAGGCGGGCTTTCTGGTGGGAGTGGGCGGCGGCAAGCCAATCGACATCGCCAAGATGGCGAGTGACTCGCTCGACATGGGCTTCGTCTCGGTGCCGACCGCGGCGAGCCACGACGGCATCGTCTCCGGTCGTGGCTCGGTTCCGGAGGGTGATTCGCGCCACAGCGTGGCTGCCGAGCCACCGCTGGCCGTGGTCGCCGACACCGAAATCATCGCCGACGCGCCGTGGGAACTCACTACTGCCGGGTGTGCGGACATCATCTCGAACTATACCGCTGTTCGGGATTGGCAGCTCGCCCACCGACTACAGAACGTCGAGTATTCGGAGTACGCGGGCGCACTCAGTCAGATGACCGCCGAGATGCTCGTCGACAACGCCGATTCCATCAAACGAGGATTGGAGGAGTCGGCGTGGGTCGTCGTCAAGGCGCTCGTCTCCTCGGGCGTGGCGATGTCCATCGCCGGGTCCTCGCGGCCGGCCAGCGGGGCCGAACACCTCTTCAGCCACCAACTCGACCGCATCGCGCCCGGCGCGGCGCTGCACGGTCATCAGGTGGGTGTCGGCTCGATTCTGACCGAGTACCTCCACAGCGGCGAGTCGGGGCGCTGGAAGAACATCCGGGACGCGCTCGCCGAACTCGGCGCGCCGACGACCGCCGCCGAACTCGGCATTGCGGAGTCGGACGTCATCGAGGCACTCACGACTGCCCACGCCATCCGCGACCGCTACACCATCCTCGGCAACGGGATGAACGAGGCAGCCGCCCGTGAGGTCGCCACGACGACGGGCGTCATCGGAGGAGGGTAATACGGGCGTCAGTCGTCAGCCGCCGGCCGCCCGGCAGCGTAGATGCGGCCTATCTGCTCGTCGAATCGTGCCTCGATGTTGCGGCGCTTTTTCTTCAGTGACGGCGTGAGCAGGTCGTTTTCGGGCGTCCATTCGAGAGGAACGAGTTCGAAGCGCTTGATGCGCTCGTGGGGTTCCAGTTCGTCGTTGACGTTCTCGACGTGTTCTTCGACCCACGCACGGGCGTGGTCGTCGCGGCAGAGTGCTTCGCGGTCGCTCGGGAGTTCGATGTTCTGTCGGGCGGCCCACGCGCGTAGTTTCTCGAAGTTGGGGACCAACAGGGCGCTCACGAACTTCTCGTCGTCGCCGAGCACCATCGCCTGTTCGACCCGCTCGGAGGTGGCGAAGGCGTCCTCGATGGGGCCGGGTGCGACGTTCTTGCCCGTGGTGAGCACCAGTAGCTGTTTCAGCCGCTCGTGATAGACGAGATAGCCATCGGCATCGCGCTCGACGATGTCGCCGGTCCGCAGCCAACCGTCCTCAAAGGTGGCGTCGGTCTCCTCGGGCTTGTTCCAGTATCCCTCAGTGACGTTCGGCCCACGAACGAGGAGTTCGCCACGGTCGCCATTGTGGTCGCGCTGTTCGGTTGGCAGCACGTCCGAATCGAGGTTCGTCTCGACGCCGGTGAGCGGCGGCCCCAGCGTTCCGGGCTTCGGCGCTTCTGGCGGGTTGACCGAGACGACGGGTGCGGCCTCGGTGAGACCGTAGCCCTCGTAGATGGGCAGGTCCATCCCGTCGAACAGTCTGGCGAGGTCCGGCGAGAGGCTGCCGCCACCGCTGATGAAAAACTCGATGTTGCCGCCCATTGCCTCCTTGACTGTGCTATAGACGAGGCGGTCGGCGAGCGCGCGCTCGAAGCGAAGTCGGCGACCCGGTCTCTCCTGTCGGCTGGTGCGCTTTGCCGCATCGACCGCGCGCTCGAAGACGCGGCGCTTGACTGCCGAATCGGCGTCCTCGCGCATCGAAGCGAAGATACGCTCGTAGATGCGCGGGACGCTGATGGCCGTCGTCGGCCGGACGGTTTGAATGTCTTCGGCCACCGTGTCGGCGCTCTCGGCGTAGGCGACGGTCGCCCCGCTCGCAAAGAGGAAGAAATGTCCTGCAAGACGCTCGAATACGTGCGCGAGCGGGAGAAAGGACAGGGCAACCGTCTCGCGGCCCACGGAGGGAAGGTCGGCGGATTTGTCGGGCCGGTCGCCGAAGCGCTTTCTGAGCTGGTTGATGTTCGCTCGGAAGTTGCGGTGGGTCATCCGGACGCCCTTCGGCTTGCCCGTCGTGCCGGAGGTGTAGATGAGACTCGCCAAATCCCCGGGAGTGCGCTCGCTCAGCCAGCCCTCGTAGGCCGCGCGGTCGAAGGTCCGCTCACCGCGCTCGTAGATGTCGGCGAGGGTGAAAACGTCCTCGCGGTCGCTCGAAACGTCGTCCAGTACGACGATGAATTCGAGGTCGAGTGCGTCCTCGACCGCCATCACGCGCTCCAGTCGGTCGCGGTCGTCGACGATTACCCCCGGGGCCCCGGGGGCGGTGAGCAGGTACTCGACCTGTCGCGGCGAGGATTCCTTATAGACAGTGGTGACGACCGCGCCCGCCGCCAGCAGGGCGAAGTCGGCCTCTGCCCACTCCATGCGCGACGGCGAGAAGATTCCTACCCGGTCGTCGGCTTCGACGCCGAGGTCGCGGAAGCCGGCCGCGAGCGAGCGGACGATTGACTGGACCTCCTCGTAGGTAAGCGTCACGTACTCGCCGGGGTCGGCCCGTTTGACGACGCTGCCGGCGAGCGAGCGCTCGTGGACGCCACCCTTGTACCGCTGAGCGGGCTGGTCGGCGTTGCGTGTCGCGCTCCGCTCGAACAGTCGTGGGATGGTGTCGGTGCCGATGACTTCGTCGGTGTGTTCGCGCTCGGCCGCGCGCCAATCCCCGTCGGTCATGGCTACCGATATCACGCGGAGACCATAGGTGTTGGCCCGGGAACAGGCGGTGGATGTGGTGGTCGCGGTGCGGTGGCGACGCGACTGCGGCGGCGGCCGCGGTGTGGCCACCGTAGCAGCTGCGGTTTGTAGTGTGGTGGTCCCTGGCGGATGAAGGGCGAGCGTCGAGCGGCGCTCCGCGCCGCTGACCGTTCGAGCGGGCCGGAGGCCCGCGAGAAGACAGCGAGTGATGGCTTCTGCGGTGCTGTGTAGTAGTTGATGGTGCGGTACTGTCCGTGCGAGCGTAGCGAGCGGCGAACCCCGCCCGCGCGGTTTGCGAGCGGAGGTTTTTTGTCCTGGCTTTTTTCGAACCCGTGAGTAGTGCGGGACCTTCGGCCCCGCGGACCATGCGAACGGGTGAAGCAAAAAGTGGGTTTCAGAAACTGTCGATGACGGGGATGCCCATCGTCTCGAAGTCGTCCATTGCCGCCAGCTTCTCCGAGACGTCATCGAGCGTCACGGTCTCCGAGACCACCGCGCTCGGGTCGAGTTTGCCGTCGGCGACCATCCGGAAGATTTCGTCGTAGCCGGTCGGGGCCATCCCGAGCGAGCCGATGAATTCGATCTCGCCCATCACCATCATGTCCGTCGGCAGCGAGACCATCCCCTGTTCGTCCTGCGTCGAGAGGCCGACCTGGATGTGCTGGCCGCGGGTACCGAGGCTCAGCACGGAGTTCCGACAGGTGGTCTCGATGCCGAGTGCATCCACCGAGACCGCCGTGCCGCCGTCGGCGATGGCTTTCACCTCGCCGGGTGTGTCCTCGACGTCGCTCGCGTTGACCGTCGCGCTCGCACCGAGTTCTCCGGCCTTTTCGAGCTTTTCGTCCTGTAAGTCGACCGCGATGACGTTCCCGCCGAGCGCGCTGGCGATGTGCACAGCGGAAAGTCCGACGCCACCGCAGCCATGCACCGCCACCCAGTCGCCACCGCCGATGTCGGCCCGATGGGCAAGCGCGTGAAAGGAAGTCATGAACCGACAGCCAAGCCCGGCCATGTCGACCGAGGAGACGCCGTCGGGTAGCGGGACGGCGTTGTGTTCGGCGGCCGGGACGTGGAGTTGTTCGGCGAACGCACCGGGCACCGATTCGACGAAGCCGAGCGGGCGGATGTTCTCGCAGGTGTTGCCGTGGCCGGTGCGACACTGCTTGCAGGTTCCGTCGCCCAGATTGAACGGCACCGTGACCTGCTGGCCCTCCGATAGATGCTCGACCTCGTCGCCAACCGCTACGACCGTGCCCGCCGGCTCGTGACCGAGGATCTGGCCCTGTTGAGGCTGGATGCCGAGCCAGTCCCAGTCGCCCTGCCAGCCGTGCCAATCGCTCCGGCAGATGCCACAGGCCTCCATTTCGACCACCGCACCCCCCGGGTCGGGGTCGGGTGCGTCCACGTCCCGGATGTCGAGCGGTTCGCCGTGTTCTTCGAGGACTGCTGCTCGCATAGCCTCTGTGCCACCGTCTGCCACAATCATAACTGTTCCGACGACGCCGGCCGGCAAGCGATTCGACCGGCCATCGAACTTTCCGTCGTTCACGCTCGGCAGGAAGATACTTTTCGCTGGAAAACGATGGGCAGGTATGGCATTCCAACTATCGGGCGAACATGAGGCAATCCGCAAGGCCGTCCGCGAATTCGCCGAAGACGAAATCGAACCCGTCGCACGCGAGCACGACGAAACTGGAGAGTACCCCGAAGAACTCAGACGGGAGGCCGCAGAATACGACTTCGTCGCGCCGAACATCCCCGAGGAGTACGGCGGCGCGGGCATGGACGCGCTCGCGTCGACGCTCGTGACCGAGGAACTCTGGCGTGCCGACCCCGGCATCGGGAGCGCAGTCGGTTCGGCCGGGTTCGGCAGCAGCATGCTCATCGAATACGGCGACGAATGGATGAAAGAGGAGTGGCTGCCGAAGATCGCGGCCGGCGAGTCGGCCTCGGCGAGCGCCATCTCAGAACCCGCCCACGGCTCGAACGTCGCCGGTATCGAGACGCGCGCGGAGAAAGGCGGCGACGGGTACGTGCTGAATGGCAACAAGATGTGGATTACCAACGGTACTGTCGCCAACATCGCCATCGTGATGGCCAAGACCGACCCCGACGCGGGCCATCGGGGCATCACGGCCTTCCTCGTCCCGACCGACACTGAGGGATTCTCGGCGGAGAAAATCGACAACAAGCTCGGGATTCGAGCGTCGGACCTCGCGGAGTTGCGCCTCGACGACGTCAGGGTCTCGGAAGCGAACGTCGTCGGCGAGGTCGATAAGGGGTTCTACCAGCTGATGAACTTCTTCGCGTCCGGGCGGGCGAGCGTGGCCGCCCAAGCGGTAGGGGCCGCACAGGGCGCGCTCGATGCCGCCAAGGAGTACGCCGGCGAGCGCGAGCAGTTCGACCAGCCCATCTCCGAGTTTCAGGCCATCCAGCACAAGCTCGCCGAGATGGCGACCAATGTGGATGCCGCGCGCTCGCTGGCCTACCGGGCCGCCACGGCCGTCGAAAACGACGCCGACGACGCGGTGCGGCTTGCCAGCATGGCGAAGCTCTTCGCCAGCGAGCACGCCGTCGACGTGGCCGACGAGGCCATCCAAGTGTTCGGGGGTGCAGGCTACGTCACCGACCACCCCGCCGAACGCTACTACCGCGATGCGCGCATCACGAAGATCTACGAGGGGACGAGCGAAATCCAGAAGAACATCATCGCCGACCAACTCCTATGAACCACGACGA
>CAZJHA010000009.1:0-21290 GCA_964545755.1 uncultured Halobacteriales archaeon
ATTCTCATCGCCCGTCCGAAGCGCCGTCACAGCGACCTCAAGCATCGTGAGTGCGACCAGTCGCATCCGCGTGATGGCGTTGTGCATCGACAGCTCCGAAGAGTCGAGCAGGTCCTGTAGACTGACGTGCTCGGCTGTCTCCTCGATTATTTCGAGACCCACCAGTCCTTGAGCGGTCTCCCGGATGGTCCGACGCTGGGCGGCGTCGACGCTCGCGGTTTCGAGCGTGATGACGTCGAAGCCGCTGACGTACATCGTCACGACCGCGCGGGTGAGCTCGCCGTCGCCCAACCCCGTGACGTCGAGTGTTCCCTCGGTGTTTTCGGTCTCGGTCCGCGGCGCGAGCAACAACGACCCCTCCTCGGGGTAGAACTCGACTTCGCCGCCCGCCTCGATGCCGTGGTCGGTTGCCCATCCCTTCGGCAACGAAACCGTGTACGTCGACCCCCCCGTGACCTGCACCTTGCGTGTCTCCATGCCCTCGCTGGTCGCCCGAGAACAATAAATCTATTCAAAATATATATCTTTGTCGAATATCGCGAAGATCAGTCGGCTATCGACACGATTGGTATGAATTGGCCACGTGAGGCCCACAGCGATATATAGTTCTCTACTGAAATAGACACTCAATTGATTTCGGTCGCCGATTGGCTCGTAGATGGGGGTTTCGGCGAAGGGTACATTAGGTGGCCCCTCCGACGGGTGGCCATGCCCCGCGAAAGCTATCAGGACCAGCTCGAAAGCCTCCGCGAGGACGTCCTCTACATGAGCGAAATCGTGCTCGAACGCCTGCGGATGGGTCTCGATGCGCTGGCCCGCAAGGACGAGCGCCTCGCCCGTGAGATCATCGAGGGTGACGACGAGATAAACCGGATGTACCTCGACCTCGAACGCAGCTGTATCGACCTCTTCGCCCTCCAGCAGCCCGTCGCCGGTGACCTCCGCTTCATCGCCGCCTCGTTCAAGATCATCACCGACCTCGAACGAGTCGCCGACCTCGCCACCAACCTCGGTGGCTACACCCTCCAAGCCGAACGCGATGTCTTCCCCGACGTCGATATCCAGGGCATCGGTCGCTTCACCCAAGGGATGGTCGAGGACGCGATGGACGCCTACGCCGACAACGATACCGAGGGCTGCTACGCCATCGACGAGCGCGACGACGAACTCGACGACCTCTGTGAGCGTGCCTCAGAAATCGTCGTCCGCGACCTCATCGAATCTGAACTCGACGCCGAGGACACCGACCAGCTCATGGCCGACGTCTCCAGGCTCCTGCTCACGATTCGGGACCTCGAACGGGTCGGCGACCACGCCGTCAACATCTCAGCACGTACCCTCTATATGGTCGCCAACGACGACGAACTCATCTATTGAACGTTTTTGTCGGGGGTGAGCGTGCGAAGCGTGCGGTGTCGTACGGAACGGCTTCGCCGTTCTGTGATCTTCAGGAGAGCCGGAGGCTCTTTTTAGCGGAGCGATTCCTCCCCAATCGCTTGCAGCCGGGTGGCGAAGCCGCCCGACGACTCGCGGCAGCGACGCTCCCGCTCAACGACGACAACCGTGGAGCGATTTTCGAACCGCTCCGGAGTGAAATGGTACTTAGGCGACGTTGTAGCCCTTCTCGCGGAGGAAGTCCTCGATGCGACCCGTATGATTGCCCTGGAGTTCGATGGCGTCGTCCTCGATGGTGCCGCCACAGGCGAACTTCGATTTCAGGTCCGAGGACAGACTCGACATGTCGACGTCCTGTGGGTCGAACCCTTCGACTATCGTTACCTCTTTTCCGTATCTGCGCTCGTCGATGCGGATGGTGATCTGCTGGGACTCTCTGGCGACGTCTTCGCAGACGCAGAGTTCCTCGGGCAGGCCGCACGTCGAGCAGACTTCCGACATTACACCCGGGGATAGGGCATGGTCATATTAAATACTGTCGGGACCCCGCTCGTGCGAACGCCGAAAGCGGCCGAGAACGGGCGTTCGCTCGGCGCGAAGCTCTGCGACCAGTGTCCGTGCCTCCGTGGCGTCGGCCTCACTCACCGTTCCGCCGTAGTGAGCGCGCTCGAAGAGTTCGCCGACGCGGGCGGCGCGCTCGTCGGTCCCGACCGCGGCGAGATACTCGCGTGGCGTCTCGCCGTTCCGACGCGGGCGGTGCTCGTCGGCGAGCAGGTATTCGAGGCGTTCGAAGGCCCCCTCGACGACCGTCGTCGGCGAGCCGCTCGGCCAGTAACGAAGCCAGAGCGTGCGGTAGAGTCGTTTACCCAGCCCGAATCGGCGTGTGCCCGCCGCGAGACCGACGAGTGCGACGAGTCCGAACGCCACCTGCTCGCGCGATGGCGACGGCAGGTCCGGCAACGACGACGAATCGCCGGCCGACGTCGTGCCCGCAGCCGAGTCCGCACCGGCGGGTGTCACCGAGCCGTTCGCCGCGTCCGCCGCGTCCTGCTCGACGGCGCGTTCGAGACCTGCCGGATTGGCGGATTGGGTGGTGTTCGCGGCCGTGCTCTCGCTCTCGCCGGTGGTCGTCGGTTCGGGCGTCGTCGTCCATTCGCCGTCCTCGGACTGATCGGTATCGACGTTCGAGACGTTGCCCGCGCGCGCGTTCTGGAGATTGCTCTCCTCGATTGCCGACCGCGGTCCGCCCGGCGTCGGGTCGAAGCGCACCCAGCCGGTCTCGGGGAAGTACACCTCCACCCATGCGTGGCTGTCGAGACCGCGGACGACCCACTCGTCCTCCGCGACGCGCTGGCCCGATGTGTAGCCCGTCACGAACCGCGCCGGGATGTCCTGTGTCCGCAGCATCGTCACCATCGTCGTCGCGTAGTAAGTGCAGTAGCCCTTCCCCATCTCGAAGAGGAACGCATCGGCAATGTTCCCCTCGGGACGGCTGACGTTGAGCGAGTAGTCTTTGCTCCGTTCGAGATGGCGCTCGACGATTCGAGCGGTGTCGTAGGGGCTGTCGGCGTTCGCGGTGAGGCGTGCGGTCCGGTTCGCGACCCGCTCGGGGGTGCTCTCGGGCAACTGCGTGTACCGACTGCGAAGCCCATCGGGGTAGTCCCGGCCGGCCGAGCGGAGTTCGTCGGCGGTCCAGTTCGGCCGCCGGCTCGTGACGGTGTAGTTCGTCCCGTTGTCGAGTGTTCCATCGGGCTGGAGACCGGCGAGCGAACTCACGCGTGCATTGTCGGCCGGCCCACCGGAGAGGTCGGTGGGTTTCCACGCCGCCGGCAAGATCGACAGCGGCGTCTCGGCGGTGTAGGTCTGGGTGAGTCGTGTCGAATCGCCGGGCGGGCCAGCGAGCGAGCCGTTGTACGGACGGTCGTCGCCGGTTCTGACCCATCCCTGCCCCGTATAGCGGTCGTAGCTCGCTGCGCGCCAGTAGTCGGCGCTGTCGCTCTCGACGGTGAACCGAACCGTCGGCGAGAGCGATATCGACCCCTGAACGTTCACCTCGTCACCGCCCGCGAGCAGTCCGGCCTCGACGGTCTCGGGACCGCTTCCGCCCGAGGACACCAGCGGGTCGGCCGCACCGCCGGGAACGATACTCACTAGCGGTGCGAGCACGACCATCGCGGCGAGCACGACGACGAGCGTCTCGACCTGTCCGACGCCTCCCTCGTGGCGTTCGAGGTCGCCGAAGCCGACGACGCCGGCGGCCCCGACGACACCGACGAGCACCACCACCGATCCCGCATCGCCGGTGAGGACGAAAAACGAGAGCGCCGCGCCGCCGACGAGCGCGCTGGCGACGTAGCGCCGCCGCAGCGCGAAATACCACGTCAGGAACGTCGGTGCGGGCGCGAACCCGACCGCCCAGATGCCCGCCTCCGCGATGCGGAGTATCGACAGCCCCGTCAGGAGTGCAATCACGTCCGCCCGCACCACCCCGAGCGACCGGAGAAGCACGTCGCCGTTCGGCACCGCCTGCACGTAGCTCCAGAGACCGGCCGCGAACAACCCGGCCGCGAGGACGGGTGCGAGAAACGCCGGCAGGAAGCGTGCGAGCACCGTCGCCGCGAGCAGGCTGCCGGCGACGAACAGTACCAACCTGTCGGTGCCGCCGGCGACATCGGTGATATTCCTGAGAACTGCGAGATACGACGCCATGAGCATCGCCGCCGCGCCGAGGGCGAGCGCGCGCCGCGACCAATCGCCGGCCCACGAACGGCCGGTCGCGACGCTCACGGCTCCACCCCGGCGGTCGCGCCGCCGTCGGTAGCCACGGCGCTCGACCCCCCTGTCACGCGCTCGAACGGTAGCTCGCGACCCTCGACGGTGAGCCGCGTGCCGCGGTCGTCGGCGAGCACGCGAACGTCGGCGTCGCGCTCGACGCGACCCGGTCCCGTTCGTGCGAGCGCACTCAACACTCGCTCGCGCTGTGGCTCGCCACCGGCGCGCTCGACTCGTCCATCGGGATAGCACAGCGAAACGGCGATTCCGGTATCGAGCAGCGCGACCGCGACGCTCGCGGCCGCACTCGCCATCGCGTCGGCGTGGCCGGCGGTCGACTCGGCGACGAGAGTGAGACCGGTCAGCTCCCGCGTGCCGTCGAACTCCATCACCACGAGGTCGTCGCGTTTCGCGCTGGATTTCCAGTGCACATCTCTGAGGCTGTCGCCGGGGACGTACTCGCGGAGTTCGTCGAAGCGCTCGCGGTGGTCGGTGCGTTCGACGACACCGCCGAGCACGCCCGCGGCCGCGAGGTCTTCGACTGGCGGGTAGACGAGCACGGGCGTGCGTTTCGGGTACTCGAAGGCCTTCGAGAACAGCCCGAACACGTCCGTGACCGTGAGCGCGAGCGGCCCGAGCCGCCGCTCGCCGCGGGCTTGGAGTTCGACCTCGTAATCGACCGTCGTGGGAACGCTCAGCGTCGCCGAAGTGAACTCCGAGCGAAGCCCGTCGCCGGCCCGTTCGGTGACCCCCGCCGAGAGCGGTTGACCGCCCTCGACGACGAGTTCGATTCGCCGAACGTCGCCTGGAAAGCCCGCCGCGGGCTGGCTCCGGGTGACGGTGGGTCGCTCGGCGAGGAAGAGCTGGACGGCGGCCGCGGCGAGCGCGACCAGCGCCGGGACGACGAGCGCGTTCAGCGAGCGCGCGCCGAAGGTGATGGCGAGCCAGACGGCGAGCGCACAGACCGCGACGAGCGCGAGCGCGCGGCGCGTCGGTCTCATTCGACGCGGACCGCCGACAGCGCCGCCCGAATCACGTCCTCACCCGTGCTCTCGGTGTTCGCGACCGGGCGTACGCGATGGGCGAGCGTCACCACCGCCTCGCGCTGAACGTCGTCGGGAATCACGTACCCGCGCCCGTCGAGGGCGGCCCGCGCCTGTCCGGCGCGCAAAAGCGACAGCGAGCCACGCGGACTCACCCCGAGCTGTGCGCGTTCGCGGGTATGGTTTGCCAGTCTGGTAACGTACTCGCGGACGGGCTGCTCGACCGTGATTTCGGCGACGGTCGCGCGGGCGGCCCGGAGTTGGTCGAGCGTGGCGACCGGTTCGAGCGTCTCGATTGGGTGGGTTCCCACCACGTTGTCGAGCATCGCCGATTCGGCGCTCGGGTCGGGGTAGCCGAGTTCGAGGCGCTTCATGAAGCGGTCGACCTCGGCCAGTGGGAGTTCGTACGTGCGGTTGCGCTCGACGGCGTTCTGGGTCGCAATCACGGTGAAGGGGTCCGCAAGCGCGTGCGTCGTGCCGTCGACGGTGACTTGGGCCTCCTCCATCGCTTCGAGGAGCGCGCTCTGGGTCTTCGGCGGGGCGCGATTGATTTCGTCGCCGAGCACGACGTTGGCGAAGAGGGGGCCGGGCTGAAAGTCGAATTCCCTGGTCTTCTGGTTGAAGACGTTTACCCCTGTCACGTCCGAAGGAAGGAGGTCCGGCGTGAACTGGACGCGATTGAACGAGCACTCGAACGAGCGCGCGACCGCACGTGCGAGCATCGTCTTCCCGACCCCCGGAACGTCTTCGAGCAGGACGTGTCCGCGTGCGAGCATCGCCGTCACGATGTGTTCGATGGCGTCGTGGCTGCCGACGATGACCTCCTCGGTGTTCTCGATGACGGTGCGAGCGAGGTCGCCGGTCTCCTCGATTGAGATGTGCGGCCGGTCGGTCGCGGCCGCCGCGGGTCGTCCCCCGTGGGTGTCGGTGTTCGCATCGGTCATGGATGCTGGCGAGGGGAAGTGGCGCTCGGACTGGAAACGAAATTCTCGTGCCGACCCATTTACACCCCTGTCGGGCCGGGCGCTTGTAACGTTGCTGCTTCAGTGTGAACACAACACATGGACACCGACGTCCGCGGCCGTAGCCGAACGACTGCGGTGGGACTCCGGAAAGAAGTTATAGCTGCTTTCCATACCGCCGTCCGATGGCCCTCTCCGAGGAGGCACGCGAGCGTCTCGCCGACGTGGTGGCCCTCCAGCCGACGAAGAACGGCGAACTCGAAGAGCGCTGGGACATGGACAGCGGCAGCGAGGTCCACCAGTACCTCGAAAGCGAACTCAAGGCGTACTACTACCGCGACGAGGACAGTTTGATTCGCGCGACCGCCGACGCCGCCGACCTCGTCGGAGCCGACACCGAAAGCGACGGTCCGCGAACGGTGAAAGTCCCCGAACTCCAAGCGCAGGTCTTCGAGGTCGTCGCCGACGCCGCTGACCGGGCCGAAAGCGTCGTCTCGGTCCTCCACAAGCTCCGTGGTACCCACGACATCGACCCTGACGCCGAGGACGTGCGCTCGGCGCTGCGCGGACTCGCCCGCCGTGGCGTCGTCGAGGTCGTCCAAAAGACCGTGCCGACCTTTCGGCTGGCCGTCGAGCGCGAGAGCGTGGTCGTCGAAGCGCTCGACGAGTAGCTACTCTTCGGGTCGTTGGCGCACGCGGCGGTCGGCGAGCAGTCGGTCGATTGCCTTCCCGGGACCGCCCTCGATTGGCCAGCCCTGCGAGCGCCATCCCGGTGGCTCGGGTTCGAACTCCGAACAGGACCCCGAACACTCGGCGGCGCTCTGGTGTTTGCCTTTCGCGGCACACCACGGCAGGGCCGTTCGGCCGGACTCGCGGGGTTCGAAGTGCCGACAGTCCGGGCGCATCGTATCGATATACGAGCGCCAGCCGCGCTCGTAGGCCCGCTCGGCGATGGCCAGTCGCTTTTCGGCCTTCCACTCCGGGCTGGCGAACTCGACGGTCGCCGCACCGCCACTATCGGCCCGCTCGACGATGCGCGTGCCCGACTCGCCGGCGGCGAGCGTCCGAGGATGCCACGCGACCGACGCGGCGTCATCCTCTGTATCGAAGACGAGAACGCCCGCCTCGACGGGGAAGTTCTCCAAGAGGACGGGTTCGACGGATTCGTCCGTGCGGCCGGTGGCGACCCAGACCTCATCACAGAGCGCGAGCGCCACGTCGCGTTCGACCTGTCCGGCGAGGGCGCGCGCGGCGCTCGCATCGAGGTCCGGCTTGTTCTCGATGGCGACCACCCGTTCGACCCAGCTCGGATACTCCCATCTCCGCCGGAGTTCGATGCGATTTCCCCGACGGCGAGTTTCGACGATGCCCCGACCGGCGGCCCGGTGGACCGCCTCGCGGACGTATCGCCACGGAAAGTCGGGCTCGGGGAGTGCGTCTTGATACCACGCCCACGATTCGGGCGCATTCCGGACCACGCGACGCAGGTCGCTATCGAGTGCGCGGGCACCGAAACGCGCTCTCCGGGCGAGTTTCTCGCTATCGGCCTCGACGACTACCGTGTCCCAGCGGCGGTGTTTGGTGCCGAGCTGGCGCGCGACGAGAGCTGTGGTGTCGGCGTCGAGTGCGCCACCGGGCGGCCAGTTGCGCTCGACCCAGCCACAGACGCCGAGTTCGAAGACGAACTCGCTGTCGGCGCTCACGATAGGGCGATGTTCGGTGTGGTCGGCGTGTCAGTAGTCCGCATCGTCGAGGAAGTCGTGGGCCTCACGGAAGATGTCGCGCGGGCCGTCCTGAGTGATGGTGTTGAGCGCCTGTTCGTAGTCGCGCCACTGGTGGTCGCGGTGTTCGTGGGAAAGTTCGGCGCTCGCTTCCTCGGACTCGGCGATGAACAGGTGGACAGTTTTATGAATGGTCTCGCCGCCAGCCTGGAACACGTAGTCGTACTCGCGGCGGAAGCCATCGAGGAGCCGAAAGTCGCTGATGCCTGCCTCTTCTGTGACCTCTCGAATCGCCGTCTGCTGGAGTTCTTCCTCGCCCTCGACGCCGCCTTTGGGGAACTCCCAGTCCCCGGGACGGCTCTTGAGCAGGAGGTACTCGCGGCGGCCCCTCGTGTCACGAAAGAGGATAGCCCCCGCGCTCGTCGCTTCGACTGCCATTAGCCTGACTATTCGGGCAGCCTTTAACTGGTTGTTGTTTCGCCCGCTACAAGGGACCAACCGAGCGTGTTTTGAGGTATCCGAACGCACCAACAAACATGCCTTTCGCCACGAAACTCGACCTCACGAGCGGCGACCGGGGCGCGCTCGACCGGGTGGTCGAGGACATCAAAGAGACCGCTGCGCGCAAGGGCGTCGAGTTCGGCGGCCCGCACGCGGGCCAGCCCCGACAGCAGCGTGCCCCCCAGTCGAAACGGCTCTCGACGACCGGCGGACGATTCTCCGATTGGACCTACACCATCTATTCACGAACCATCGAGATCGTCGGCCACGACGAGTTCGCCCGCAGCGTCGCCGGCGGCGAGTTCCCCGCCGGCGTCCATGTCGAGGTCGAAATCGAACAGGTGCGCTGAGTCGTTCGGATTTAAGATTCGGCGGCTCGCAGTCGGCACATGCAGGAGACGCGCCACGACGAACTCGTCCAGTTGCGCCGGGACCTCCATCGCTACCCCGAACCCGCATGGCGGGAGTTCTACACCACGAGCCGGATCGTCGCCGAATGCGAGCGCATCGGCGTCGACGAGTTATACGTCGGTCCCGGCGCCCTTGCTGACGACGAGCGCACGGCCGTGCCCGACGACGCCGAACTCGAAGCGTGGCGCGAGCGCGCTCGCGAGGCCGGCGCACGCGAGGACGTTCTCGACCGTCTGGAGGACGGGTACACCGGCGCGGTGGCGGTGCTCGAACGTGGCGAGGGACCAACCGTCGCACTCCGGGTCGATATCGACGGCCTGCTCCGCGAGGAATCCGAATCCGAAGAGCACACACCGGTCAGGGAGGGGTTTCGCTCTCAAACTGGTGCGATGCATGCCTGCGGGCACGACGCCCACGCGACCATCGGCATCGGCGTGCTCGAAGCCATCGCCGAAAGCGATTTTCGGGGAACGCTGAAAGTGCTCTTCCAGCCGGGCGAGGAGATGGCCGCCGGCGGGAAGCCGATGGCCGAAAGCGGCCATCTCGACGACGTGGACTACCTCTTGGCCGTTCATGTGGGTCTCGACCATCCCACCGGCGAGGTGGTGGCGGGTATCGACGAGTTCCTCGCAGTCCATCACTTCCGGGCGGAGTTTTCGGGTGAACCATCCCATGCCGGCGGTAAACCAAACGAGGGCGACAACGCGGTACAGGCAATGACGACCGCCATACAGAACCTCTACGCCATTCCGCGCCACGATGACGGCCCCACGAGGGTGAACGCCGGGATGGTCGGCGGTGGCACCGCGACGAACATCATTCCCGAGGAAGCGTTCATCGAGGGCGAGGTGCGCGGCCACAGTACGGAACTCATGGAGTACATGCGCGAACGAGCGGAGCGCGTCCTCGAACACGCCGCCGGAATGCATGGCTGTTCGCTCTCTCTTAGTACTGTGGGCGGCGCACCGAGCGCGACGAGCGACGACGAACTCGTCGATATCGTTCACGACATCGCCACCGAGATGGAAAGCGTCGAGACGGCGACCGAACGCGACGCCCTCGGCGGCAGCGAGGACGCGACCTACCTCATGCGCGAGGTCCAGGAGAACGGCGACCACGCGGCCTACGTCTGTGTCGGCACCGACCATCCCGGCGGCCATCACACTGCAACCTTCGATGTCGACGAGGAATCCATCGCCATCGGCGCCGATGCACTCACCGACGCGATTTGTGAGATCGCGGAGCGGAGACCGTAGATCGACAACGGAAAGCGGACGCGGCCTCAGTTCGACTGTGGCTGGGCCTGTACCTGCGGGCGCTCGCTGGATGGTATCGACCGTTCGGAATCGTCCAGCAGCCGACGTTTGGAGTTGTAGACGACGATGAGGCTGCTGACGGCCATCATGGCGGCGGCGAGCAGCGGCGTGATGATGCCCGCGATGGCGAGCGGAATCGCCACCGCGTTGTACGCGCCGGCCCAGACGAGGTTCTGTTTGATGCGCCCGCGCGTCGCGCCCGCCAGTGCGAACAGTTCGGGCACGGCGTCGAGGCGGTCGTCCATCACCACTGCATCTGCGGCCTCGATGGCGATTTCGGTGCCGCTCGCGACGGCGATCCCCAGATCGGCGCTCGCGAGCGCCGGTGCGTCGTTGGTTCCGTCGCCGACCATCGTCGTCGTTCCGCGTTCGCGCAGGCCACGGACGATTACGCCCTTGGATTCGGGGCGCACGCCCGAAAACACCTGATCGACGTCGGGATGTGCCTCGAAGGTCCCGGTCATTCGCTCGTCGTCGCCGGTCAGCACGACGATCTCGCGGTCGTCGGCCGCGAGGTCCGAGACGACCGTTTCCCACCCCTGCCGGGGCGTATCGCGCACCGTCACGAGTCCGCGCATCTCGCCGTCCCACGCCACCGCCGTCGGGTGCCTCCCGGATTCGTAGGCCTCCAGAACTGCGCCATCGATTCCTTCGGGCATCGTCCACTCCTCACCGAACGAGTCGGGATGGCCGACGACCACGCGGGTGTTCTCGACGAGCGCCGAGACGGTGCGGTCGGCGCGCTCGAATTCCGAGACCGAGCGGGTGGTCGGCGGGGCGGCGGCGTCGATGGCGGCGGCGATGGGATGACTCGACCGGCGCTCGACGGCGGCGGCCATCGCAAGCACTTCGTCCTCGTCGTCACCTACGACATCGACGAGTTCCATTTTCCCTGTGGTGAGCGTCCCGGTTTTGTCGAAGACGACGATCTCCGAGCTATCGACTCGTTCGAGAACCGTCTCGTTGAGCACGACCATCCGGTTGTCGGCGGCATCGCGGGTGGCCGCCGCGAGCGCGAGTGGCGTGGCGATGCCGAGCGAACACGGACAGGAGATCACAAGCACTGAAACGCCGGCCAGCAGGGCCGCACTCGGGGCGTTGCCGAGCGCGAGCCAGCCCGCAGTCGTGAGCACGGCGAGCGTCACGACGAGCGGGACGAACACGACAGCAAACCGGTTGACGAGGCGCTGGACACCGGAGTCCGAACTCTTGACGCTCCAGAGCAGTTCGACGAGCCGGTCGATGGTGCTCGTGGCGTCCGGCCCGACTTCGACGACGATTGCGTTGTCGGTGAGCACCGACCCACCCAGTACCTCGTCGCCGGCGGCCTTTCGTTGGGGGACCGACTCGCCGGTGACGAGGGCTTCATCGATGGCGGCGGTTCCCTCGACGATGGTGCCATCCACAGGTATCCGCTCGCCGGGTTTGACGAGCAGTCGGTCGCCCGGCTCACAGGCGTCGGTGTCGATTGTCTCGGTACTGTCGCCGACCATGCGGCGCGCCTCGCTTGCCCGCGAGTCGGTGAGGTCGGTCCGGTTGCCGAGCGCGGCGCGTTTGACCCGTGACTCGACGTGGTTGCCGATGGTGACGACGCCGAGGACCATCACCGCGACGTCGAAGTAGGGGTCGCGCCCGCCGGTGAGGAACGTCGCCATCGAGTAGCCGTAGGCCGCGAGCACGGCAATGGCGATGAGCACGTCCATGTTCGGCCGGCCGACGCGCAGGCTCACGTACGCTCCCCGGAAGATGGGATAGCCGAGCCCGATGAGAATCAGGGTACTCCAGACCGCGAGCGGGCCGAACACCATCGCCTCAATGGTCGTCCCGTAGAGGAAGCTCTCGGGGTAGATGCCGAGATAGACGGGGTAGATAAAGAGCACGTAGAGAATCAACACCGGCATCATCACCACCGCGGCGAGGATGGCCCGATACTTTCCAAATTCGACCCGCGAGCGCAGCGAGTCGTCGTCCTCGTCGGGACCGCTCGCGCGATAGCCGAGCCGGCTCACCGCCGCCGCGAGCGCATCGCGGTCGGTTTCGTCCGGGTCGTAGACGACGCGCAACATCTCGGTCGCGTAGCTCGCCCGTGCCTCGTGGACGCCGGACTCTCCCTCGGCGAGCAGTTCGATGAACCCCTCGCAGGTCTGGCAGTGCATGCCGTCCACCGAGAGATACGCCGTCTCGGCACCCTCGGGAACCGAGAGTTCGGACTCCTCGTTCGTGGCGCGCTCGCGGATGGCCGAAATCGAGAGGTCGGTCTCCTCGCCCTCGTCGACGAGGCGGGCGACTTCGAGGCAGCCACGACAGCAGAATTCGCCCTCGATGTCCGGGGCGGTTATCGACTCCTCGACGGGGAGCTCACAGAGCGTGCATGCCGCCATTCAGGCGCTCCCACCCGGCCCGAGCGGCTGGTAGTAGGGGATATCGGGCAGTGGCAGTGCGATGCCGAAGCGCATGAAACCCATCGCCAGCAGTATGTAACCGAGACCGATAAACAGTACGCCAAGCCCGTAGTGGACGACCTGTCGCTGGCGCGCGCTCACCGACTGGATGACCGTCCCGTAGAGGAACACACTGGGTATCGTGCCGAGACCGAGCGCGCCGAGTGCGAGCAGTCCATGCAGGGGCGACCCCTGTGCGAAGGCATAGAGGAAGGCGGGATAGAGCAGCATACACGGAAGCAGGCCGTGGAGCGCCCCCAGACCCATGATGCCGACGCCGTTGACCCAGCGGTCGATACGCGTCGAGATGGCCGTGTAGCTCCGGGCGAACAGCGAGCCGAGACCGGTGCCGGCGACGATGCCCTCGACCGCGCCCTGTCGGTAGCCCGCGAGCCGGGTGAATCCCATCACGACGATGGCTCCGCCCATGAGAACTCCAACGACTCCCTGCATCGGTCCGAGGACCCCGGCGAGTTCGACGGTCCCGTACAGGAGTGCGCCAGCGAGACCGAAGACGCCGCCGATGAGCGCGTAACTGACCGTGCGCCCGAGGTTAAAGAGTGCGTGCTGGCGCACCTCGTAGAGAGTGAGCGCGCCCGACCAGCGGTCGTCGGTCTCCATGCGCTCGGCGTAGGTCGCGACTAGCGGGCCGCACATCCCGATGCAGTGTGCGCCGCCGAACAAACCAATCAGAAAGAACACCGCCAGCCCGTAGCCACCGGAAGCGAGTCCCGACAGCTGGGCGAAAGTCCCGATTTCGACGGCTGCGAGCGGGCTGGCAACCATCATCGTCGATAGGGGCTGCCCGGGCTAATGGGTTCCGTTTCTCGCTGCTCGCCGAAGTGGCCATCGATGGTGGCTCCGTCGGTGGGCGTGGTCGTCGGTCTCATCCGCCGACCGTGAGCGTCTTCGATGGCATATCGAGAAAGGCGGTCTCATAGCCCTCGTGACGGGCGACCTGTGGCGGCGCATCGACGACGAGTTCGACCCTGTCGCCGGATTCGATGCCCTCGACGGTGTTTCCGTAGTGGTAGTTCAGCGCCGGGTCGAGCGTCGCCCGCAACGGCCCATCGAAAACCGTCGTATCGCCGTCCAGAACGCGTGCCGACACCGACATCGCCGGCAGAACGTACCTGTTGTACGGTGTCCGTGCGGATACGGCCAGATACGTCCCGTTGCCGAACCGGGAAGCGCCATCGAGTGCCGTCACGACGAACACGCCATCGCCGGTTCGAACCGTCCCGAGCAACCGCCCGGGGAGCGCACTCCGTTCGGGCGCGAGCGAGAGCGGCGTCTCCATCGCCATCGGCTCGACCGCACCGCGCTTGCCGGCACGCTCGTCGAGGCGCTCGAATCTGATGTCATCCATCTCCTGTGGGTCGTACGTGAGCGTGAACTCGAAGGAGTGCTGGCTGGCGAACCGCCCCTCGAACGCGCCGGTCCGGCGTGCAGCGGTCGGCGGAACGTCGACCGTGACCGAATACTCCCCAGCGCCAGGTAGCGCGACGTTGTCGCCGGCGTGAAAGCCCATGTTCTGTGAGAGCATCATCCACGGCGTGAGCGTCATCACCGAATCGTCACCCTGTGAGACGGTTATCGATGGGTTGGCGTCCATCACGTAGGTGCCCGTCTCCGTATCCCAGACGCTCACCATCAGATGCAGCGAGTCGTCGTCCGCGATGGACACCTTCTTCGTTCGATTTCCGGTGACGGTCCAGAACCGATGCGGGTAGCTGTACGTGAGCGCACAGGCGTAGCCCGCAGCGTCCTTCCGGCTCGTTCCGACCATCTTCATCCCCTCGATGTGCGAGGGATAGTAGACCGACTCCGGGCGGTCTTCGGGCAGCGGTGGCATCCGCTCTCGGGCCCCCGTTTGGACGGTGAAGAGACTCGAACAGCCGGCGAGCGTACTGGAGACGGTCGCGGCCATCCCGGTACGGAGAAACGTCCGACGGTCCATTGAACGGGGTACGAGCGGCCCCGCCGAATGGGTTCTGGTCCACGTCTCGAAACGCACACGGTGGCGGGCACACGGTATGGGAGTCGAGGGTTGCCAGCAGTCGCCGCGAGCTCTCAGCGCGGCCGCGCGACCGGCAGCGCCCGCAGCCTGCGTGGCGGGAGGAGGTAGTTGCCGCGGCGCGTGACGGTCATGTACTGGAGGATGCCGTTGTTGTTCTTCCGCCCGAGCGCGGAGTTCTCGGCGAGGTCGGTGCCGGTCATCGACTCACGCGTCTCCGTGAAATCCGCTATCGACTGTTGCAGCGAGAGGAAATGCAGCGTCGCCTCGTCGCCGTCGGTCGAATCGAAGTCCCGTCGGAGGATGACCGGGCGGTCGTTCTCACGTGCGCGGGCGGTCTTCTGGGAATGGCCGACCAGTCCCGACTCGCGGGCAGTCTCCTCCGGTGGCGCACACTCGTCCATCCCGCTCGAACTCCCCAGATTATCGCCGTCGCCCTCGACGACGCCCGATTCGGCGTGGGCGGGACAGAACATCTTGCCGACGCGTTGGTAGCGGCTGTCCTGTTCGTACCACTGGTCGAGATGGAGCTTGATGGTCGAAATCTGCTGGGTGGTCCCACCCGTGAACGGTCCCGACTGAATCGTTACGTCACCCTCGGTCGCCTGATTCTTGTCGAAACCCGATTTGAAACCCATGTACATCGGCGCGTCGTCCGGGACTGGCTCCGAATCGGGGATACCCTGTACGTCCTGATTATCGGCGGGCAGTCCGTCGCCGAGGAAGCCCGTTCGTCGGTCGCTGCGCTCGAAGATACCATTGAGCGATGACTTGACGGCGACGCCGTTCAGTTCGTCCTTCTCGCCAAGCAGTACCTCCTCGGCGGCCAGAACCACGTGTCCGTGGTCGCTTGCGAGATGGACGACCGCGTCCGGCATGTCGAGTTCGGGGTCCTCGAACGGCGTGAGTGCTCTCGGCTTTTCGAGACCGACCGATTCGGGAAGTGAGGCTTCGAAGCGCTCGAAGTACGCAGGCGAGTAGCTCACGGTGAAGAGCAGTCCGTCGTGCGAGCGAGGATAGGCGCGTTCGAGCGTCCGCAGCGCCGTTTCCGTGCGTTTGCGGTCGCTTCGAGTCGGCCTGCCATCGCTCCCGTAGCGGAGATAGAGGAGCACACGGTGGCGCGGCCCGAGATGGTTGTCGTTCTCGCCGAGCGCGAGCGACTCGTTCCATGCGTGCTGGCGCGCCGGCAGCGTCGAGAGGTCCGTGGGTCCCTGCGGGAGGTCGGGGGTGCTCTCGCGGGCGAGACAGGCCGACAGCGCCGCCGGTCCGCCGATTGCGACGGCCGCTTTCACGAACGAGCGCCGTGAGAGACCGCGCTCGGAACCATCCGACATACTCGGGGATACGTGCCGGAGTCGAAAGCCGGTTCTGGTATGAGTCTCGAAACCCCGTCACAGTCGCTCAGCCGTTCGTATACGAGAGCGCGACGACGCGGCCGTCGCCGTACATCACGTACACCTCCGCGGCGGGGTCGCCGTCCGTGTTCGTAACCGTCGGATGGACGTATATCGGTACGTCGCGCTCGGAGGACGCGAGAACGTCGCCCGATTCCGGGTCGAGTACCGAGACGACGCCGTCGTTCGTCACGGCGACCAGTTCTCGCTTTCCGTCGCCGTCGATGTCGCCCATGCTCGGCGGCGGCGTCATCGGAACGTCCCCACCGGTGAGCTGTGTCGTCCACTCGACAGTGCCGTCGCTCGCGTCGAGACTCCTGAGCGTGGCGTCCTTTGCGACCGCATAGACTTCCGTGGAGCCATCGCCGTCGCCGTCGCCGAACGCCCGCACCGCCGCGAGGTCGCCGAGGTCTTTGCGCCACTCGATGGCTCCGCGTTCGCCGTTGAGCGCGATGACCCGTCCACCGGCGGTCGCGGCGACGATTTCGACCACCTCGTCCCCGTCGGTCTGCCCGGTCGTCATCCACGTGACCGACGAACCGAACGGGTCCGTCCGGTTCCACGCGACCGTTCCATCCCGCTCGATAAGCGCGACCCGCTCGCCGGTGCCGACGGCCAGCTCGCCCTCGCCGTCGCCGTCGAAATCGGCGACGGCCGGCTGGGCTTCGGTCTGCGAGTCGAGTTTTCGTGTCCAGACCGTCGAGCCGTTCGGGCGGACGGCGAAGGCGGTCCCTCGGAAGTCGACAACGACGACTTCCTTGGTGCTGTCGCCGGTTACGTCCGCGACGAGCGGTCGAGTGTAGCCGTAGTCGGTGAGGGCATGTGTGAACTCCTGTCGGCCGGTCGTCGGGTCGAGGGCGGTGACGAGGTTCTCGGTCGTGGTGGCGACGACTTCCGTCGTGCCGTCGCCGTCGAAGTCCGCGAGCGTTGGGTCGGCGACCGAGTGAATCGTACAGTTCGCCGGCGGGACCTGATATCGCCACCGTGATGTGCCGGCGTCGGCGGTCATCGCCACGAGCCGACAGCTACTGGTGTTTCCGGCCCCGCTGACCGGCGCGAACACCATACCGGTTCCGCCGATTCGCCCGGCAGCGGGTGCGTGGTGGTTGCCGAGGATGTCAGTCGAGGTGTCGCTCACCCAGCGCTCGTCGAGCGTACCACCGGAGCCACCGAGACTGTCGTATCCGACGAATGCCGTTCCGGCCAGTACCGAGAGGACGACGACCACCGCCACCGCGGTCCGCGCCTGCATGCGTCGGCTATCAATCGATCACGAATAAGCTCTCGCGTCGGGCGAGTCGATTCGAGAACCGTACCAACCGGGCGTACCAACGGGTTCTTTGCCGCTCTCCGACGAGCGGCGTCATGCATCGGCGTCGGGGCGTACTCGTCATCACGCTTGCACTCGTCGCCCTCGTCGACGTCGCAAGCGCCCACCAGATCCAGGGTTCGCGCTTCGACGCACCGATTCCGCTCTCGATGCTGTTCGGCGGTGCGGGCGTCACGGTCGCCGCCACGGCGGCGTGGCTCGGGAAGAACGAAACGACCTCCCCGACGCGGACGCGCGACGTGTTCGTGGTTCCGACGCCCGTCGTGACCGCGCTACGCTACGGCGCACGATATGCGTTTTTCGCCGCCTTCGTCCTCGCGGTCGGTCACGGTCTCGTTGGCCCGCAGGTCCCGCTCGGGAACGTCGCCACGGTGTTCGTCTGGGCGGTCTGGCTCAAGGGCATCGGGCTGCTCTCGATGCTGTTCGGGAGTCCGTGGCGGGTGCTGTCGCCGTGGCGAGCGCTCTACGATGAACTGCGACGGGTGGAGGGTGGTGATGTCGCGCTGTTCGACTATCCGTCGTGGCTCGGCCACTGGCCCGCACTCGTCGGGTTCGTCGTCGCCGTCGGCATCGTCGAGAACCTCACGGTCGTGCCGCGCTCGCCGGCGGCGACGGCCGTCCTCGTCGCCGGCTACGCCGCGGTGATGGTCCTCGGCGCGGTCGCGTTCGGCGAGGAGTGGTTCCACTACGGTGATGCGCTGTCGGTCCTCTATCGGCTGTTCGGACGCGTCGCTCCGGTGGCGTTCGTCGCGGTGGACGGTGGCCACCGAATCGTGCTTCGACCGCCGTGGACGGACTGTAGGCGACCGATGGCGGACTTCGGTCTCGTCGGGTTCGTCGTCGCCGCGGTCTATACGGTGAGCTTCGATGGCTTCACGAACACGCCGGAGTACCAGGCCCTGCTGTTCGGCCTGCGGGAGCTGTTCGATAGCGGTCCCGAGACGAGCGTGCTCGTTTATCTGTGCGGGCTGTCCGGGTTCGTCGGTGCGTTCGTCGCCGTCAGCATCCTGATGACGCGGGCCGCTGGCGAGGGCGGCGGATGGCGCGATACAGCACTCGCGTTCGCGCCGACGGTGTTGCCCATCGCGGCCGCCTACGAGGTCGCCCACAACGTGCCGTTCGTCGCCGAGCGGCTCGGGCGACTCGCGGCCCTCCTGTGGTCGTTCGCCGTCTCCCCGACGGAACCGCTCGACCTGCTCGGGTGGCTTTCGATTCCCGCTTTCTGGGGGTCACAGGTGTTGCTCATCGTCATTGGACACGTCATTGCCGTCGTTGCCGCCCACGCTGTCGCCCGAAATCGCTACGGAACGCTCGCCCGAGCCGGACGGGCACATCTCCCGCTCGTGGCGCTGATGATCGGCTACACGGTGCTCTCGCTGTGGATCATCTCGCGGCCCGTCGCCACTTGAGAGGGATTCGACTCGCGCACCAGAATCGTTATTCACACGACTGGCGAAGGCCATTCAATGGCTCCTCGGCAGTACCCTCGTCCGGCGACGGATGCCGGTCGTCTCACCGGAAAACGCCGGGCGGCGAATCGACCCGCTCGGGCCGAAATGGGGCCAATGAGGCGAGATGCGCGAGATGACTCCCGCCCTGCATCTCGTGGTGGATCACGGGTCGGTCCCGCTCGGGGACGTTGTGCTCCCGACGGTTCTCGTCGGTGCGGGCATCGCCTCACTGACCATCGTCGGTCTCGCAGTCGTCGCGTTCACACGGCGTCGCTCCCGGTCGTACCTGCTGATTGCGATGGCGCTCGGAACGCTGTTGGCCCGAACGCTGGCTGGTGGGCTGGCGATGAACGGCGTGGTAGGCGTGGAGTTTCACCACCTCGTCGAGCACGCGCTCGATGGGGTTATGGCCGTCCTGTTGCTCGCCGCGGTATATTTCGCGCGCACGGTGGAGCGCCCGGCGGATGGAGACCTCACGTGAGCGAGACCCGCGAGCGGGTCGCGCGATGGATTCGGGCGACACCGGGTGTTCACTTCAACGAACTCGTCCGTACACTTGATCTCGCGCCCGGGCAGGTGCAGTATCACCTCAAGCGGCTGCGTGCGGCCGAATCAATCGTCGAGGAGCGGCTGTACGGTCGAACGCATTATTACCCACCCGGCTGCGATGGCTGGCGTCGCGGCGCGCTCTCGTTGTTGCGCCGAGAGACTGCCGGCGACATCGCTGCCGTCCTCCGCGAGCGTGGGTCCGCGCGACCGCGGACGGTGGCCGACGACCTCGATATCGCCCGGAGCACGCTCGAATGGCACGTCGGCCATCTCGCCGAACAGAACGTCGTGGCCAAAGAGCGCGACGAACGCAATCAGGTCACGCTCGTATTCGTCCGGCCAGCCGAGACGGCGCAACTACTCGACGAAATCGACCCGTCGTCGCTTCCACGTATGGTCGACCGATTCGCGCGGCTGGCCGACCGTCTGCTCGACGAACCGAGTAGGGACAAATAGCCGAGACAGTCCGCTTTCGGCCCCGGGCACCACGCACTGGCGGTGGCGGTACAAAAGCAGTTGCGGTTGCGGTGCGGTCCTTGGAGGATGAAGGGCGAACGAGCGTCGAGCGGCGCTCCGCGCCGCTGACCGTTCGAGCGGGCCCGGAGGCCCGCGAGAAGACCGCGAGTGAGGATTTCGACGGTGCTGTGTGGCCGACGGCTGCGGTGCTGTGCGGTTTGCGGCGGAGGAAGCATCCGCGCGAACGGAGTGAGTGCGGTTCACGAGAGACGTGGTTCGAGACGCCGAAGGCGTCTCGTCATCACGAGAGAGGTTCGCTCTCTCGAACGACTTCGCGTCTCTCTGGCTCTCGTTCACTCCCTGCGGTCGTTCACGAGAACACCGCTTGCGTGGTTTGCGAGCGGGAGTTGTTAGCGTAGCTTTTTGCGAGGGTTGAGCGCGCGAAGCGCGCGATGTCGTACGGAACGGCGAAGCCGTTCCGTGATGTCGTCAGAACGCTTCGCGTTCTGACTGCAAGTCGAGCCTTGCTCGACAATGACGAAAATCGCTCCGCGATTTTCGAACCACCCCGAAGTAAAACGGTACTATTGGAAGGTGCGGCCGACCTCGCGCTCCTCGGTGGCGGGTTCGCCGCTGTCGAAGCGCTCTTCGATCTCGTCGTAGCGTTCTCTGGTCTCGGCGGTGACGCTCGGGGTGACTTCTCCGAGTGCCTGCTCGAAGTGGTCGTCGTCGATGCGGACGTTGCCGACGCTGCCCTCCATGTCCTCGGGGTCGGTCATCCCGATGAACTCGCGGGTGGCTGCCATCGCGGCCTCGCGAGTGACCGCCTCGATGTCCGCGCCGACGTAGCCCTCCGTCCGCCGGGCGAGGTCGGCGAGGTCCACGCCGTCGGCGAGCGGTTTGTCGCGCGTGTGGACCTCGAAGATCGCTTCCCGGGCCTCCTCGTCGGGCACCGGGACGTGGACGTGTCTGTCGAGCCGGCCCGGGCGGAGCAGTGCGCTGTCGATGAGATCAGGTCTGTTGGAGGTGGCGACGACCACGACGTCCTCCAGTTCTTCGAGACCGTCGAGTTCGGTCAGGAGCTGGGAGACGACGCGCTCGCCGACCCCCGAATCGCCCATGTTGCGGCCGCGCTCGCCCGCGATAGCGTCGATTTCGTCGAAGAAAATGACTGTGGGGGCGTTCTCGCGCGCCTTGGAGAACACTTCCCGCACTCCCTTCTCCGACTCGCCGACGAACTTGTTGAGCAGTTCGGGACCCTTGATGGAGATGAAGTTCGATTCGGCCTCGTTCGCCACGGCTTTGGCGAGCAGCGTTTTGCCCGTGCCGGGCGGGCCGTACATCATCACGCCCTTGGCGGCGTTCATGTCCATCGCCTCGAACACGTCGGGGTAGTCGAGCGGCCACTGCACGGTTTCACGCAGGCGCTCTTTGGTGTCGTCGAGTCCGCCGACGCTGTCCCACGTCACGTCCGGAACCTCGACGAAGACCTCCCGGAGCGCGCTCGGCTCGATACCCTTGAGCGCGCTCT
>CAZJHA010000010.1:0-1802 GCA_964545755.1 uncultured Halobacteriales archaeon
TCACCATCACGTCGCGGTTCTTGACGTGGGCGAGTTCGTGGGCCAGCACGCCCTCCAACTCTTCGTTGTCGAGCGTGTTCATGATGCCCGTCGTCACACAGACAGTAGCACTCGACGGCGAGCGCCCGGTGGCGAAGGCGTTCGGCGTCCGCGTGTCCGCGACCGCCACCGTCGGCTTGGGGAGGTCGGCCTGCTGGGCGAGCCGGCCGATGGTGGCGTGGAGTTCGGGATACTCCTGTTCGCTCACCTCGTGGGCACCCATACTGCGGAGGGCGAGCTTATCGCTGAAGAACAGCTGCCCGCCCATGAATATGGCCATGACGGGAAGGATGAAATACCACCCAAACCCGACGTATGAGAGGGTACCGATGAAGACGACGTACAGCGCGAGCATCAGGAGCATCGTCAGCCCCATTCGGGTGCGGAGACCCCAATCAGTCTTCCATTCCATGTGGGTAGTCGTAGGCGCTCGATTCATAAGTCTCCGTCGCTCGCGTTCGAATCGGCTCCGTGGCGGCGCTCGCGGGAGCTGTGCCGCCCGCGTGGCACGTCGTTTAACCCGCCCGAGGCGCTACGAGAGCCAATGAGTCACTCACGCCAGTTCTGTCCGCGCTGTGGCGACCCCATGGAGGGCGAGCCGGAGGCGGGCGGACGGACGCCGCTCTGTGCGGACTGTTATTTCGACGAGTTCGACCTCGTCGAGGCCCCCGACCGCATCGAGGTGCTCGTCTGTGCGACCTGTGGAGCCGTCAAGCGCGGCAATCGCTGGGTCGACGTCGGCGCGCGCGATTACACCGACGTCGCCATCGACGAGGTGACGGAGGCCCTCACGGTACACGTCGACGCCGAGGAGTTCTCGTGGGGGGTCGATCCCGAGCAGGTCGACGAGAACACCATCCGGATGCACTGTCGGCTCTCGGCGGTCGTCCGCGGCGAGCCGGTCGAGGAACGGGTGACGGTCCCAGTGAAGGTCTCTCGGGGAACCTGCACGCGCTGTGGGCGCATCGCCGGCGACTACTACGCCAGCACCGTCCAGATCCGTGCGTGCGGCCGCACGCCGACCGACGAGGAGACCCAGCGCGCACTCGACATCGTCACCGACTACGTGGCGGAGCGCGAGGCCGACGGCGACCGCGACGCGTTCGTCACCGAGATCGACGAGTCGAGCGACGGCGCGGACGTCAAGCTCTCGACCACCAAGCTCGGGCAGGCAGTCGCCGAACGCATCGTCCGGCGCTTCGGCGGCGAGATGGACGAATCGGCGACGCTCGTCACCGAGGACGAGGACGGCGACGAAGTGTATCGCGTCACCTACGCCGTCCACCTCCCGGAGTTCACACCGGGCGACGTCATCGACCCAGCCGACGACGACGGGCCAGTCCTCGTCAAGAGCGTCCGGGGCAACCTCAAGGGCGTGCGCGTGACGACCGGCGACCCCTACGAGGCGGCCTTCGAAGAGGGCATCGCCCCGGATGCAACGCTGCTCGGTCGGCGGGAGGAGAGTGAAGAGACGACGCTCGTCGCCATCGAGGACGACAGAGCAGTACAAGTATTGGACCCCGAGACCTACGCGACGAAGACCGTCTCACGACCCGCCTATCTCGACACCGATGCCGACACGGTGGACGTGCTCAAGAGCCGAGCAGGGCTGCACGTGCTCCCGGCAGCCGAAACCGACTAATCGCTCGCGGCGCTCGGAGAGGTATGGATCGTCAGCAGCTCATCGCCATCCTGTTCGTCCTCCTGATGGTCGGCTCGTCGTTCGCCTACGCCATCACGTTCATCTGAGGAATCCACGAACG
>CAZJHA010000010.1:1902-5486 GCA_964545755.1 uncultured Halobacteriales archaeon
CTCGATGGGGTCGTCCAACCGGTTCTCGGCGCGCTCCTCGGCATCACGGTCGTTCCCGAACTCGTCGCCACGTCACCGCTCTTTGCCGACCCGTGGTACGTCAAGAACGTGCTGCTCGCGCTGTTCGCCATCGGCGGGCTGATGGGACTGATGATTCGCGCTGGGGCGATTCGTGGCGTACTGGAGGCGCTCGCCAGCCGGGTCGAGTCGCCCGCCGACGCCGAGAAGGCCTCCTTCCTCGCGGGCATCATCATCCACATCGACGACTACTTCAACTGCTTAGTGGTGGGGTCGATGATGCGTCCCCTCACTGATGAATACGACGTCTCGCGAGCCAAGCTCGCCTACTACGTCGATTCTGCTGGGAGTCCGGCCGCCCGGTTGGCCTTCTACTCGACGTGGGGCGTCGCGCTCGTTGGCTTCATCGGGGCCGGTCTCACCGCCGCCGCACGGCAGAACGTTCTTCCATCCGATATGTCGAGCTACGTCACTCGGACGGGCAACGGCGTACAGGCGGCCACCGACGCGGTCTGGCCGCTGTTTTTCAACACCCTCGGGTTCGCCTTCTACTCGTGGACGGCGCTCCTCATCGCCGCGCTGGTCGCGTGGCAGATAGTGCCGAATATCTTCGAGATGGGTCGTGAGGAGTCGCGTGCCCGTGCCGGCGATGGCGTCGTCGGTCCCGATGCCGACCCACTGATCTCCGACGAGGTGGCGAACTACGAGATGTCCAAGGCCGCGACGCCGGATTGGCGCAACTTCGCCGTCCCCGTGCTCACCATCGTCGGCGTGGGTCTGATGGCGATGTTCTGGCGTGCCTCGCCGGTCGTGAACGCCCCGCAAACGACGACGCCGTTCTCGCTCTCCGGATACCAGTTCGTCCTCCCCGCTGGCGGGCCGTGGGCGTTCAACATCGGCGGGATTCGCCTCGGGCTTGCCGCGATGATGGGCCTCCTCGTCGGGTTCGTCCTCTTCCGGGCGCGCGGGGACATCCCGACGAACGCCGACGCGACCGACGCGATGGTCAACGGGTTCAAGGGAATCTTCCTCGCGGCCGCGATTTTGACGCTGGCCATCACCATCCAGAACACCGTCTCGACGCTCGGGATTTCGAACTTCGTCACCGACTGGTTCCGGGGCATCCCCGTGGGACTCATCCCGGTGCTCGTCTTCGTCGTGACGGCGTTCGTCAGTTTCTCCGATGGCAGTTCGTGGGCGACCTACGGCATCATGTTCCCCATCGTCATTCCCGTGGCGTTCACGACCGGCGCGAATCTCCCGCTCGCCCTCGGCGCGGTGCTGTCGGGCGGCATCTTCGGCGACCACTGCTCGCCCATCTCCGACACCACAGTCCTGTCGTCCTCGACCAGCGGTTCGGATCACATGGTCCACGTCCGCACCCAGATTCCCTACGCGCTCGTGACGGCGGCCATCGCCGGCACGCTCTTTCTCGTGCTCGGCTTTCTCGTTCCCGGTGACTTCTCACTCATCCCGTACTGAGGCCGTTCCGTTTCGTCCGGCTCAATCCGTGCCCCAGACGTCCGCGAGCGGATGGTCGTCGGGGTCAGTCTGCCGCTCCCGCCGTTCCGACCACTCCGAATCACCGCTGTCGCCGCTCGCCGCATCCGGGTCGAACTCCGGCAGATTTGGATGCTCCATCCGCTCGACCTGCGCGCCGAACCACTCGGGCATCGCTCTCCGCGAGCGCTCGAAGAGGTCGAGCAGGCTCGCGTCGGCGAGATACGTCCGCCCATAGTCCTCGGGCGAGCGCACGACGCGACCGCAGGCCTGAATCACCGTCTTGAGCGCCGTGCGGTAGTACCAGCCCCACTGGCCGTCTTCGAGCCGGCGGGCGACCCGCGAATCGCGCGTGTTCGGATAGGGAGCCTTACAGAGCACCTGCCAGCGCGCGAGGTCCCCGTCGAGGTCGAGCGCCTCCTCCATCTTCACCGAGATAAATAGTTCGGGGTCGTCCGTTGCGAGCCACGACGTCAACTGACCATCCCTGTCCTCGCGGTCGTGGGTTCTGATGCGCTCGCCGACGCCGAATTCCTGTAGACGGTCGGCAAGACTCTCCGCAATCGCGTAGGAGTGGGCGTGGACGATGCCCTTTTCACCGGTATGCTTCGCCATGAGGCGGACGAGCAGCCGGGCGATCTTCGGGATGGTTTCATCGCGGCACTCGTACGTCATTTTCCCTTGTGTCACGTCGTAGAGCGGCCGGTTTTCGACCGGGAAGGTATGTGAGATGTCGACCAGCGCCGTCGAGTCCGGGTCGAGACCCACACCACGGCAAAACCCCTCCTTGTCGAGGATGGTCGCCGACAGCAGCGCGAACTTGTTCCCCCTGTCCCAGACGGTATGTGTGAGATACCGCTCGGGGGCAAGCGGTTTGATGGTCACGGGACTGTCCGCACCCTCGCCATCGACGACCCACGTGCTCGCACTCTGTGGGTTCCGATAGTCCGAGACGAACCACTTCAGGTTCGATATGAGTTCCTGAAGCCGGTCGCGTTCGGTGACCTCGGCAATCGAGAGTTCCTCGGTCCCCACGAGAGTGTCCTTCCGGCGCGTACAGGCGTCAACGAGCCGGTCGGCGAAGCGCGCGGCCGCCTCCGGGCCGTCGATATCCGGCACCGAAACCTCCTCCCAGACGGGTACCGTTCGCGGCCGGAGGTCGATTGTCGCGTACATTTCGGCCCACTCGGCGAGACCGTGTGCCTCGTCAACGACGACCACGTCGCGCCGGCCGAAGGCATCGGAGCCGGCGGTCTGCATGAAGTACGCAAGTGTCATCGCCGCAATCGACCTGTTCGAGGCGATGGCACGGTCGGAGAAGTACGGGCAGCGATGGCGTATCGAGCAGTCGAAGCCGCTCTCGCGTGCACACGGCGCGCGGTCGACGGGTGTATCGGTCTCACCAGGAAGGAGACACGAGTAGTTGCGCTTGCCGCGGATGACCTGCAAATCCGAGAGGAGTGGGTCGGCGGCGACGTCGTCGAGCTGTGAGACTTGGGGCGTGGTGTAGTACGCGCCGACGGCGTCCTGCGGGTCGGCCTCGCCTGCTCTGCGCGCACAGCCGGCGATGGCACGCGCGAGCAGCGACTTCCCGGAGCCGGTCGGCGCACGCACGAGCACGACGTCGTTGCCGGCCGCGAACGCATCGCGTATCTTCCCGAGAGCCTGCTGCTGGTTGCCGCGATAGGAGGGTGCGGGGAACTCGGCTTCGAGCCGCGCGAGGTTCACAGGGAAGGCACCGCCGCTCGGTAGGTAAGTCCTCCGAGCGACGCACGCTCATGACTATCCACCATAAAGCGAAACGCTACGTCCGCTCGTCGAGGGTCGCAACGTCGCCCGCACGTGGGTCGTCGGGGAGTTCCTCGATACAGTCATAACAGAGGAAATGTTCCGACCCGTCAGCGAGTTCGAGCGTGAGGCCGCCGCTCTCGTCGCCGCCGAACGTCCAGAGGTTGGCGGTGCCGCCGGCGATTCGCACCGCGCGTCCACAACCGTCACACGGCTCGGTGGCCATGTCCACGAGCGGGTGCGAGCGCGGATAGCCCTTTCTCCAGCCACCACATCGC
>CAZJHA010000010.1:5586-21053 GCA_964545755.1 uncultured Halobacteriales archaeon
CTTCGCTCACTCGCTCATCCACCGCCAGAACACAGTTCTGACGAGCCTGCACTCACTTCGTTCGTGCAGACCTCGCGCGCTCTCCGGCCTGCAGCCGGATTCACCGCGCGCCACCTCGACCGAGTTCGACGGAGGTGGAGAAGGTTGGCGTGGTGTGTTCGCTACCGGCGAGCGTGCACTTATGGCCCGTCCGCTCCTCGTGTTCGCATGCGTGTTCTGGTCACCGGCGCAACGGGGTTCGTCGGGAGTCGGCTCGTGCCCGCACTCCTGGCAGCGGGCCACGATGTGGTCGTGCTCACCCGCGACGCCGACGGCTACGACGGGCCGGCCGAGGAAGTGCGGGAAGGTGACATCCTCGACCCCGGTAGCTTCGAGCACGCTCTTCGAGATGTGGAGGCGGCCTACTACCTCATCCACTCGATGGGGTCGGGCACCGATTTCGCCGCGCGCGACCGCCGGGCCGCACATAACTTCCAGCGCGCGGCGAGCGAGGCCGGCATCGAGCGGGTGATCTATCTCGGCGGGCTGGGCGAGACGCGCGAGCAGCTCTCGAAACACCTCCAGTCACGTCGCGAGGTCGAGACCATCCTCGAAAAGGGTGACTTCGCCCTCACGACGCTTCGAGCGGCCATCATCGTCGGCGACGGCTCGTCGAGTTTCTCGATGGTCGAGCAGTTGGTCCACCGCCTCCCGGTGATGGTCACACCCACATGGGTGCGCACCGAGTGTCAGCCCATCGCTATTACTGACGTCGTGACCTACCTCGTTGGCGTGCTCGACGTGCCCGAGACCGCCGGCGACACCTACGAAATCGGCGGCCCGGAGGTGCTCACCTACCAGCAACTGCTCCGGCGCACGGCGGCAGTTGTGGGCCGACCGCTCTACATCATCCCCGTTCCAGTGCTCTCGCCGCAGCTCTCGACGTACTGGGTCGACCTCGTCACCGACGTGCCGAAATCGGTCGCTCGGCCGCTGATTCTCGGGCTGAAAAACCGCGTCGTCGTCACCGACGAGCGCATCGAGGAACTGCTTCCCTTCGAGCGCACCGACTTCGAGACGGCCGTCGAGCGCGCGCTCGGCAAGACCCCCGAAGCCGACCCCGAACGTACCGCGGCGCGCGTGCGGGCCGACTGATGGCGGGTCCCGAGTTCGGCGAGACGTGGACCTATGAGAGCATCGTCGGCGCGCTCCCCGGTATCCAGGTTTCGACGACGTTCGCGCTCGCCATTCAACTGGGTATCTTCGAGGTGGGTGTGGTCGTCCTCGCGTGGTACTACGACCTCTGGAACGTCGCGCTCGCGGGGAGTGCGGCCGTCTTCGTCGCGGGTATCGGCTCCATCGAGATGGTTCGCGTCGCCCGGCGGATTCGCAGCATCGAACTGCCACCGGCCTACCGCCGGCTGCTGTTCGGCTCGAACATGGAAGTCGTGCTGGCGGTACTCGCCTTCAGCGCGACCCTGACCTACCTGTTCGTGCCCAACCCCGCGACCGGTCGCGCACCGTTTCTCGACCGCCTGCTCGGCCCGAATCCCCCTGTTCTGGTCGTCTACTTTCTCCTGTTGGTGCTCTGGGACGTCTGCTATCGCATCGGCACGGGCTGGTGGGCGACCGTTACGGCGCTGTGGCGGTCCTATCGGTACTCGTTCGACGCCGAAACCGCGCGGACGCTCCTGCGGGCCGACATCGAGACCATCGCGTTCGGGGTGCTCCAGCTGCTGCTCGTGCCGTTCGTGCTCGACTATCCGGTGTTGCTCGCGGTACTGGTCGCCCACGTCTCGGCGGTGGTCGTGGTGACTGGCGTCTCGATGTGGTTGCTGTGGCGAAACGGGGAGGACGGTGCGGGCGCTACCGCGATTTGATCTCGCGGAACTGCGCGAGGAGGTCCTCGGCGTCGGCGTCCGCGACGTCGTACTCGACGGTTCCCTCGTAGTCGGTGCGGTCGTCGTCGCTGCTCGTGTCGACTGCACTCGCTTTCTCCTCGCGGCGCTGGTGTTCGGCCGCGTCATAGGCACCCATTGACATAGTGATACACTGTAGGGTTGTTCATTCACGACCATGAATGTATCGGTGGCTCGGGTTCGAGTGAGTCGCCGTCGAGCGGTGCTATCGACACGGATAAACGCCCGGAGCACCCATTCATGCTGTGGCTGGACCGCTTCGCTTCCGTCTGTCGCACGAGTACTGGGACCGTGCTCGTCTCCGACGGGACCTCTACGAGCCACTCGATGGGACAATCGGCGCGGAACTCACCACCCCGTGGTTCAAACCGCCGGGTGACTACGCCGCTCGACGGCTCGAAATGGACAACGGCGACCGCGCATTCTTCCTCTGGAACGACGACGCCTACTGGCTCGGCAACACCCAAACCCCGGAAGTGCTCTGGCGCACCGACAAGTACAGTTTCGCGGAGGTGCCCTACCCCGTCGCGCGCTGGGCACAGCGCGAACTGCTCGCCGAACTCGAACTACGGGACCCGTGGCTCGCCCAGTACGAGCATCTCGCGTGGTTTTTCCTGCCGGTGCTCTTCTCGAAGGACGGCCGCGGGAGTTCGCGAGCCTTCTTCGCCGACCACGCCGCCGGCTTTCCCGACGCCGACCGCGATGCAGCACTCGCGTTCTACGAGCGATTGCTCTCGACGGGGGTATTCGACGACTATCGCTACACGATGGCCGCGAAACTCGGCACCAGCGAACACGTCGACAGCACCCGCATGAGCGCGACGATGAGCGAGTTCAACGCCGCGAAGGTGCTCGCCGACGCGGGCTATGCCCTCCGTCCGGAAATCGCAATGGACTCGGGCTACGCGCTCGATTTCCGAGCCACGAAGAACGGCGAGGGCGCGCTCGTCGAGGTCACGCGACCGGGCCGCCCGACCGGTCGAGCAGCCGACACACCGACGGCGGCCGTCCGGGAGACGGCACTCTCGAAAACCGACGGTCAGCTCGCCGCCCATCCCGATACTGTGCTATTCGTCGACTGCACCTCCTTCCGCGACGACGAATGGGCCGCCCTCCGGGGAGAAAAGCCGGGTGTGGGCCACCGGCCGGCGGTCGTCTTCCGTGTGCGGCCGGACGGCTCCGTCGCGGGCTATCGCGACGGCGAGATGCCGCTCGACCTCGCCAACACCCTCCGTTCGCGCTGAGACGACCGTGACGAGCGACGATGGGTTCAGTTTTGTATGGATGAATAAATTAATGTGTATCAGCAGTTGATTCGGTTACGTCGGAGATGACATCGATATGAGGCGGAAGTTCGTCCTCGCCATCGCGTTGGCCGTGGTGGTCGTCTCGACGACTCCAGAGACCGCGGTGGCCGCTCCGACGAGGGCTGGTGGCGACGCGGCGGGTACACACTCGCTCGGCGTGACGGTGACCGACGACGGCGAAGCGCTCGATAACATATCGGTGACGGTCATCGACAAGAAGACCGGCAAGCAGGTCCTCTCCGGGTTCACCGACAACGCGGGCCAGATCGACGTCACGCTCCCACGGGGCAACTACGAGGTCGTCGCCCAGAACCAGAAGAAGACGGTCAGCCTCAAGAAGGATGGAACCGAGACGACGTTCACCCTCGCGTCCGACGAGTTGCCCAAAGCCCCGGCGTCACCAGCCCTCATACGTCCGGATAGAGTTGCCGAAGAGTGGCGATAGAACATCCACTGCCCGCGGTGGTTCACCAATACCCAATGTCAATCACCGCCGTTCGACATATCGGATGACCCTCGATAGCGACGTTTCTCAGAGCGAGACCTGCTCGTGGCCGTCGACGCCGAGGGCGGTCGGGTCACGGTCGGAGTAGTGCTTGCGGCCGATTGCTCCCTCGCTGACCGCGCTGTAGGCCGTGAGCCGTGCCTCCTCGGCCGTCTCGAAGGTCGTCGACTCCACCCGGGAGAGCGCGTCGCCGAAGGTCTCCGAGCCGTTCGGCAGCGCGAGTTCGAGGTCGCCGTGGGCGTCGATGAGTTCGTCGGCGGTCACGGGATAGCTGTGTGCGTCGAGCCGTTCGTCGATGTCGGCCATGAACTGCATGGTCGATGAGGACAGTCGAACCATCATAAACGTTATCTGGAGATTCTGCCCCCGACCTAGTAGTTCATTTAGGGACACGAATCGCCCAGAACGGACTTATTCACGGCCTACCTGTGACGAACAATGCCCGTTGCCGACCTCCACGTCCACACGACGAACTCAGATGGGACGATGAGACTCGACGAGGTCCCCGAAGCAGCCCGTACGGCCGACGTCGACGTGGTCGCCATCACCGACCACGAGCGCCTCCATCCAGACCTCGATACGCCAACCGACGAACTCGACGGAACGACGGCGATTCACGGCATCGAACTCCGCGTCGAGACCGAGCGCGGGCAGGTCGACCTGTTGGGCTATGGCGTCGAGCCAACAGCGGACCTGCGTGCGGAACTCGACCGTCTTCAGGAGGACCGCATCGAACGCGGGCAAGCCATCATCGACTGCGTAGAGCAGCGCCTCGACTGCGACCTCGCGCTCGAACCGACCGAGGGTATCGGCCGCCCGCACATCGCCCGCGCCATCGCCGAAAGCGGTGCCGACTACGACTATCAGGGCGCGTTTGCCGAAGTCATCGGCAGCGACTGCCCGTGTTTCGTCGCCCGCGACCTTCCGCCCTTCGAGCGCGGGGCCGCCCTGCTCGCCGACGCGTGTGGCGTGGTCTCGCTCGCCCATCCGCTTCGCTACGGCAACCCCGAGAGTGCGCTCGCGCTCACGGCATCAGCCCACGTCGACGCCGCCGAGCGCTACTACGACTACGGCCGGCCGGTCGACGTCACGCCGGTCGAACGCACGGTCGAACAGTACGGATTGCTCGCAACCGGCGGCAGCGACGCCCACGACGACACCCTCGGGCGTGCCGGACTCGACGGGGACGAATACCGGGCGTTCGACGAGCGACTGTCGGCGTCGTCCACGAGGAGCGTCCGTCAGACGTGAGCCGGCGCGGAAAGAAAACCTCGCCGACAGGATAGCGGAGGGTTCAATGTCCACCGCCCCCAAACACGGGTGATGCAGTGTCACTACTGCGACCGTGAGGCCGCCGTCGCCGTCGAAAAGGACGCCCTGAAGGTCGGCCTCTGCCGGGAACACCTCCGCGAACGACTGAGCGAACTCGCCGACGACGATGCGCTCGCCGGCCTGCAGGACGAACTCGACATCGACCGCTCGGAGTTCTAAATCACGAGGAGTCCGGTTTCCGCACCGCGAACAGCATGGCGTGGGCGATGTCGATGTCCTCGGGGTCGGTAACACCGTCGTCGACGCGCCCGCGTGCCCGGAAGGCGTAGATTCCGGGACCGACGTCGCCGAGACGCAGCAGCCCGTCGTCGGCGCTCTCGTCGGGGTTTTCCCCGCCGATGCCGACCGTCCACGTGTAGGACTCTCCCGAGCGGAGCGCGACCGGGTTGGCTTCGTCGGGGCTCGACCCGCTCGTAGGTGCGACGAGCCGCCACCCCTCCTCGGTGAGACGGGTCACGAGCCCGCCCGAGGTCACGTAGAAGGCGGGACCGGAGCCGACCCGCTCGATGGTGAACTCGATGAGGTCCGGTGGCGGGTGCGCCTCGCGTTTCGAGGCCGTATACGTGATGGCCTTCGGCCCGTCGTCGTCCTCGCGGTAGCAGACGGTGCGTGTCACCGCGTCGAAATCGAAGCTCTGGAACCTCGGGCAGTCGTACTGGCCGAGTGGTTTGGTCGGTGTGACGGGTTTCGGCGGCTCGTCGCCGTCGAGACCGAGCGTCGAGCGCACGCCGCCGAGACACCCACTCATACCGACGGCCGCGAGCGTGACGAGCGCTTCCCGGCGTCGCATACCGTCCCTGTGACGAGCGGAGTCATAACCTCTCGCCCGGTCATACAGGGGAACATATACGAGGACAGCGACTATGGGCATCGAGTGCCTCAACTCGTCCGATGCTCATCGACGAAACCGATGTCGAGTGGCAGACGATTGGACCCGACGACACCGGCTTCCGGCGCAAACAGCTCGGAGCGGCCGCCGACGGCGAGGAGATCGGCTGTAGCCTCTACGAACTGCCGGCCGGCGAGGGGGCGTGGCCGTATCACTACCACACCGGAAACGAGGAAGCGCTGTACGTACTCGCTGGCACTGGGACGCTTCGTCTCGACGGCGAGGACCACGACCTCGCCCCCGGTTCGTACGCCACCTTTCCCACGGGCGAGGAGAGCGCCCACCGCGTCGTCAACGACGGCGACGAACTGTTACGATATCTCGTGGTCTCGACGATGGACGACCCGGACGTGGTGGGCTATCCCGACGCGGACGCACTCGGCGTCTACGCCGGCACGCCCCCCGGCGGCGACGAGGACGAGCGCGTACTCTCGGGCTTTTTCCGCGAGGACGACCGACTGGACTTCTGGAAGGACGTCGCCGGCGGGGAGTGACCTGCATACGACGGCACAACGGATAGGGCCTCACCGCTCCTTTCGACACATGCTATGACGAACAACGACATCGACGCCGGCATGGACGTCTACGACACGCACGGCGAGGAGGTCGGTACCGTCGCCACCGTCGAGGACGACACGGCGTACGTCGACCTCGACCCCGGTCTCACCGACGAGGTGAAATCGAGTCTGGGCTTCGGCGACACCGACGAGGACACCTACGCGCTGCGCGACGAGATGGTCGACACAGTTGATAGCGACGGCGTCCACCTCCAGGGCACGCACTGAGTATCGACGGAATTTTTCGCGCGCGAGTTCGAGAGACAGCCATGACCGAACAGCCCCGACTCGTCTACGACGACGACTGCGGGTTCTGCACGTGGTGTGCGGACTGGGCCGTCAGAAACGGTGGTTTCGAGCCAGTGGGATTCTCGGAGCTCACGCCCGACGAGCAGCGCCGCCTCCCCGACGACTACGAGGAGTGTGTCCATCTCCTGGTCGACGACGCGGTGTACTCGTGTGGCAAGGCCACCGAGGAGGTCCTCCGACGAACGGGGACGCTCCCCGACGAACCGTTCGGATTCCTGAACGGGTTCGCCGACTACGAGCGCTTTCGGGAAGATGCCTATCGGTTCGTCGCCGACCGCCGCGACCGGTTGGGGAGCGTAGTGAGCGCCGACCCGCCGGTGCGGCGCTGACCGGCGAGCACCGCGGGATGGCCTGCGTGTCGCCAGCGGTGTCGGTATCGAGAACGATGCGTCTAGACACGAGCTGCGAAAGATAGTCGGACCGTACAGCTCGGCCGGCTATTCGAACGCCGAGAACCCGGTCAAATCCTGCCCGAGAATCAGCGAGTGGATGTCGTGGGTGCCCTCGTAGGTGTAGACCGTCTCCATGTTGGCCATGTGGCGCATCGGTGAGTAGTCGGTCGTAATCCCGTTGCCGCCGAGCATCTCGCGGGCGACCTTCGACTGTTCGCGCGCCATGCTGACGTTGTTGTATTTGGCCATCGAGACCTGCTGTGGACGCATCTCCCCACGTTCTTTGAGGTCGGCCAGCCGGTGGGAGAGTAGCTGTGCGGTCGTGATTTCGGTGGCCATCTCGGCGAGCTTGCCCTGCTGGAGCTGGAAGCTCGCGATGGGTTTGTCGAACTGCTCGCGGTCGGTGGCGTACTCGCGGGCGGTCTCGAAGCAGTCCCGGGCCGCGCCGACCGCCCCCCACGTGATGCCGTAGCGGGCCTGTGTGAGACAGGAGAGGGGACCTTTCATCCCGGAGACGCCCGGCAGGACGTTCTCTTCGGGTACTCTGACGTTCGAGAGGCCGATTTCGCCAGTAATCGAAGCGCGCATCGAGAGTTTCTCGTCGATCTTGTTCGTGCTCACGCCATCCCTGTCGGTCTCGACGAGAAAGCCCCGCACTGGCGACTCGTCGGCGGAGGTGTCCCGCGCCCAGACCACCGCCACGTCCGCAATCGGGGAATTGGTAATCCACGTCTTCGACCCCGAGAGGACGTACTCGTCGCCGTCCTTCTCCGCGCGGGTCTCCATGCCCGAGGGGTTCGAGCCGTGTTCGGGTTCGGTCAGCCCGAAACAGCCGACCTTCTCGCCGCTTGCGAGGTCGGCGAGCCAGCGCTCTTTCTGCTCCTCGGAGCCGAAGGCGTGGATGGGATACATCACCAAGGCCCCTTGGACGCTCGCCATCGAGCGGATTCCCGAGTCGCCCGCTTCGAGTTCCTGCATCAGGAGTCCGTAGGCAGTCTCCGAGACCCCCGGAAGTCCGTATCCATCGAGGTTCGGCGCGTAAAATCCCAACTCGCCCATCTCGGTGATGAGCTCGTCGGGAAAGGTGCCGTTCTCGAAGTGCTCGCCGATGTCGGGGGTGACCTGTTCGTCGACGAACTCGCGGGCCGTGTCACGAATCATCCGCTCCTCTTGGTCGAGGTCGCCTTCCAGCCCCACGTAATCGAGCATACCGAACCTACAGGACAGACCCTGATAAACCTCCCCGTATGCGGCGCGCAACCGTTTTGCAAGCATCTCCCCATCATTTCGGTGGTGTAACAAATGGCGCTCTATCCCACCGAACAGTGGCTGGACGAGTACAAGGACTACCTCAACGACAGCGACGACCTCGACGAGGCCGGCGCGGGCTGGGGCGTCGATTTCGACGGCGACATGTACTTCGTCATCACCGATATTCCACTCGCCGAAACTACGCTCGGCGACCTGCCCGACGAGGCGATGGAAGGGCTTCCCGAACAGCTCCAGGAACAGCTCGCCGACATCCCGCTCGATACGGCCAACGACCTCATCGACGGGGACATCAGAGAACAGATGCCCGAGCAGAGTCGGGACTTGCTCCGGCAGGTCGACGAGGACATCAACGACGGCACCATCTACGCGTTCATCGGATTGTACGACGGCGGGTGTGAGGAGGTCGCGGTCGTCGAGGACCCCGATGACCGCGACGTCGGGTTCAGGCTGCGCGGAAACTACGAGACGTGGGGCGGTCTCGTCCGGGGCGACGTCGAACCCATCCCGGCGGTGATGAGCGGCGACCTCGAAGTCGAGGGCGACATGCAGAAGATCCTTCAATACTCGGACGCGACGGAACTGCTCGGCGACATCGCGGCGGACATGGAGACCACCCACCTGTTCTGAGACGATGACGACCGAAACAGACGACACCACAGCGCGAGGCGACGGCAGCGAGGACGATACCGCAACGGGGAGCGAGTCGACCCGCGAGGACGACACCGCAGCACGCATCGAGCGTGTGCTCGACAAACCCGACGACGAACTCGCGGCGGAGCTACCGGGACTCCTCGATGGCATCGAAGGTCGAACCGAGCAGCTCCTCCTCGACAATCCCGCGCTCTTTGCCCGCGTCACCCAGCGAATGGATGCGGTCGACATCGCCGGGTTCGCCACCGAACGGCCCGAAACCGTCGAACAGTTTCAGGGAATGCTCTGGACCGGCATGGAATTGCTCGCCCAAGCCAGCTCCGACGTCCAAGCGTCGATTACCGAGGACATCAGTGTGAATTTCGAGGCGACCGACGCGCCGATGACCGGCCACCTCCGTGTCGTCGAGAGCGAGGAAACCGTTCGCGGGGGCACCGACCCACTTGAGGACCCGGACCTCACGATTGCTGGGCCAGCCGACGAACTCGTCGCGCTCATCACGGGGAAGGCGGACCCGGTGCAGGGGTTCATGCAGCAAGACTACGAGATGGACGGCGACATCCAGAAGGGGACCCGCCTCGTCACGACGATGAACGAACTCACGAAACTGCTTCCCGGGTAGTCCGTCGACAGGCTACGCGATTCGTTCCGCCATCTGCTGGTCGCGCACGTCGCGGACCTGCTCGGTGAAGTTCTCGAACAGCGTCTTCGCCTCGCAGGCTTTCGCGTAGTTCTCCTCGGTGATTCCATCGAGAACAGTTTGAATGCGCTCGTCGGGGAGGTCCTTGCCCCGCGTCACACTTTCGGCCGTGTCCATGTCGTATTCGGGGTGAAACTGTACGCCGAAGGCGTTGCCGACGCGGAAGCCGTGGATGCCGTAGTCGTTTTCGGCGATTTGTTCCGCACTGGGCGGGAGGTCGGTCACGGTGTCGGAGTGGGTCGTGAAGACCGTCACCGTATCGTCGAGGAGGAGTCCGTCGCCCTCGACCTCACGGTAGCCGATCTCGTACTCGCCCATGTCCTCGACTGTGCCTCCGAGCGCTTCGGCGAGCAGCTGATGGCCGAAACAGATTCCGAGGATGGGCAGCCCGCGCTCCGCGGCCGCGCTGACCCACTCTTCCAGTGAATGTATCCACGGTTCGTCCCAGTAAACGGAGGCGCGCGAACCGGTGACGACCGCAGCGTCGAAGGCGAACGTGTCGGGTACGTCCTGCTGAACGTCGAAATCGACGAGGTCGGCGTCGAGTTCCCGACGGAAGTTTCGAGGTGTGGAGGGTGCTTGTGAGGCGTTGAGGAGTGCAATCCGAGGCCGACACATCTAGTTATCCGTGGTTGGGACTCCTGCCTATTGTACGTTGTGTTCCCTGCTGGGCATTTCCCGTTGTCCACTCGACACCATCGACGAGCCAGTGTTCGTCGTCTCGGAACGTCACGCGTGATTCGGCAGTGTACCGCGAACCTCTGCAATCACGAAAGGTCCGTGGCGCTGCGTTCGTTGTCCGATTACAGCCGTCCGTGGTCCGAAATTCACCACGACTCCAGCCGGTCGGTCGTGGCTCGTGTCCCTTCCATCGAGACACCCCGGGAGCGTTGCAGTTCAGTACCACTCAGCAGCGTCCGCACGTCGTCTTCGAGTCGGTCGGCGTATTCGAGCCGGATTCGTCGCGCTTCGGGGATGGAGATGCTGGGGCGGCGTTCGATCTCCGCCGCAATCGGGCGGTACTCCCGTGGGTCGATGGACATCCGTTCGAGATACGTCCAGACCGCTGGCGAGTCGAGGCCGTATTCGATTGCCGCCCTCGTGAGTTCCGTGAGATCCTCGAATGCGGGCACACGAATGTGCCGGGGTCCGACACCCGGCTCGTCGATTTCGACCGGTTTGACCGCGGTCTGGGCGACGAGCCGTGAGACGTCGCTGGTCAGTTTGACGATCTGTGAGGGCAGGGCCGTGTCCGGTGCTCGCCACTCGACGGTCGGGAAGTCCCGTCGCACTCGAATCGGTGCCATGACGGTGTCTTCGGGCCGAAACTGTGCCCTGAACTCCCGGTCGGTGACGCCGCGGTCGAGTGCGAGCACACGGAACGCCTCGTAGGACGCAGCGAGCCGGTCGTTCCACGTCTCGACGTCCGTCGTGTACTCCCAGAGGTCCCGAAAGCGGACGAACTCCTCGCCACACAGCGACCGATAGGCGTGCGGGCGCGAAGCGGACATGAGTCCCTCGCCGGCGTAGTACGGCGACGAACTCACGAGTGCGAGCGCGGGGTCGAGCGCGGTGAGGAGGTTCACCTGTCGCGTGACGTTGCCGGCGTCGAAGTGGACGTGTGTTCCCGCACACTGCGTCGCAGGTTTCAGCCCGTCCCCATAGATCCGTTCGAGGAGTCGCCCGCGCTCGCTCACGACCGGCGAGGAGCTATCGGCGAGGGGCGTCCCGAGCGGGACGAGGCGCAACCCTTCCGCGTCGGCCGCAGCGAGCACCGTCCGGAGCGTCGACTGCAACGTGTGGCGGAGCTCGAACTCGCTCGCCACCGGCGGCGTATTGACTTCGATCATCGCGGCGACGAACTCGGGTTCGACGCACTCGTGTGCGGTGACTAGCTCACGCCCGTCGCAGAGCGCGCCCGTTTCGTCGACTACCCAGTACTCAGTTTCGACTCCTATCTTCATGATAACTCACCTCCAACCCCCGCAAATCCGGGCTGTACACGACTGAGGAGGTGAATGCGTTTATACTTGTCTGTTTTATGAAAACTGTGTTACACTATCTGCGATTCAGTCGGAGACCTGTTCGAGCCACTCCTCGGCGCGGCTCTCAGGGATGTCCGCCGTATCGGCCACGGTTTCGATGTCCGCAGCAGCGAGGTCGTCGGCCGTCTCGATGCCTGCCTCGCGCAGGCGGTCGGCGTAGGTCGGGCCGATGCCTTCGACGCTCTCGATGTCGTCGCTGCCGTCACGGGTTTCGTCGCCCGTGCTTTCCTCGGTGTCCTCGGCAGTGCTGGTCGGTTCCTGTGTGTCGACCGCTTCATCCACTTCGTCGCTTGCCTCGTCGATTTCGATGTCCGCGGCGTCCAATTGTGAGCGCTCCTCGAACCACTCGCAGACCTCGGGCCAAACGTTCGCGTGGGAACTCCCCGAGACAGAGAGACCGATGTGCCCGGTGGAATACTCGATGACGTCGGTGTCATCGCTCCCGATGACCTCGTTGAACGGTTTGCTCGTCTCGGAGGGAATCAGGTGGTCGTATTCCCCTGTAATCTGGAGCACCGGCATGTCGATGTTCGAGATATCGACGTGCTCGTCACCGAGATACAGCTCGTTGTTGTAGAGCTTGTTGTCCTGATAGATGTCCGTGACGAACTGGGCGAACGTGTCGCCAGCGACGTCGATGCCCTCCGAGAGCCAGCGCTCCATGCGCCCGAAGTTCTCGATGAAATCGTCGTTCTCCAGATTGTCGTAGAGCCGAACGTACTTCGAGACGTAGTTCGAAACGGGGTCCATCAGCGCAAATCCCACGTCGAGCATCTCCGCTGGCGCATTCCCATACGTTTCAGTGAGGTCCTCCGGCGAGAAGTACTCGTCATCGCCCCAGAGTTCGAGCACGCCACCAGTGTCGTCGAAGCAGAGGCCAGCGGCCATCAGACCCAGGTTTCGAACGTTCTCGGGATGCAGCGCGGCGTACATCGCCGACATCGTGCCGCCCATGCAGTAGCCCAGCACGTTGATGGAATCCTGTCCCGAGCGCTCGCACACTTCGTCGACGCAGTTGTCGATATAGCGGTTCACGTAGTCATCGAGCGTGAGATGCTGGTCCAGTCTGGAGGGTTCGTTCCAGTCGATCATGTAGACGTCGAAGCCCGCCTCGAGCAGCCGCCGGACGACCGAGCGGTCGGGCTGGAGATCGAGGATGAACGGCTTGTTGATGAGCGCGTAGATGATGAGGATGGGGACGTCGTGCTGTTCGTCGGTCTGGGGTTCGTAGTGGAGCAGTTCGAGCTTGTTTTCGGTGTAGACCACGTCGCTCGGCGTCTGACCCACCTCGACGGAGGCCATCTGGCCGAGCTGTTCGGGGCTGAGTTCGGTCTTTTCGATTGCGTCGGCAGCCGCCTCGAAGCTCTGGCGCTGGGCATCGAGGCTCATGGCGAACGGGTTGAACGGCTGAGCGTCGCGTCCGCTCATTATTCCTCCAGCAGCCGGTCGAGTTTCTTCGAGACTTCGTGCTGGCGACGTTCGAGTTCGATGAGCCGCTCGGCCACCTCGTCGACGTCGTCGCGGGTGGCGAAGCCGAGACTCTCGAGGGTGTCCTGACTCATGTCGTCGATCTCCTGCTGGAGGTCCATCATATCGCCGACCATCTCACCCGTGCCGGCGGCGAAGGCCGTGGTTCCCATCACTTCCGAGAACGCCTCGTTGGCGCTCTGGAGCCAGATGTCGCGGAACTCGGTCATATCGACGTCCTCGCCCTCGGCAGCGTCGGCGATGCGCGAGGACATCTGTTCGGCGGCCTCGACCCAGACCTCGTAGGCGCGGCCGTAGCCCGCCATGCCGTCTTCCATGGTGTCCTCGTCGGGCATCGAGCTATCGAACGCGCCCATCCACGACTCCATGAACGCCGCTTGGGCCTCCATGTTCTGCTCGAACGATCTGGCCACCGCGTCGTTCATGTCGTTCATCATCGTCGCCCAGTTCTCCTGTATCTCCTCGGGGTCGGTGTTGCTCATACTGCTCATACGTGTGTGGGTGTGAAAAGTGTGTGTCCGTTAGGCCGAGACCTGTGTCTCGAACTCTTCGGCTTGGGACTCGAGCTGGCTCTGGAACTGTTCGACCTGCTCTTGGAGCTGCTGTTGGAACTCCGTCGCTTGCTCCAACTGCTGTTCGGACTGGGCCTCGAAGCGCTCCTGGATGTCGGTCATGCGTTCGACCTGCTCGTCGAGCTGGTGCTGGAAGCGTTCGGCGAGCTCCTCGTTTTGGCTCTCTGCTTGCTCGACCATCTCGACCATCTGCTCTTGAATCTGCTCGTGGGCCTCGAACAGCTCGTCGAAGCTTTCCGCGAGCGTCTCCGTGTAGTCGTCGGCGAACTCCTCGTGGCTGTCGAGACCTTGCTCGAAGGCACTCGTGAGCTGGTCGAAGCTCTCGGCGTGGACTTCCTTCAGCTGGGCGAACCCGTCATCCATCGGCTCGCGGAACTGCCGGACGCTGCCGCCAGCGGGCGTGGCGGTCTCCATCGCATCGAAGTAGCTCTTCGTCGCGTTTTCGGCGGCCTCGACGCCCTGACGCTGGAAGTTCTGCTGGCTCTCGATGCCCGAGAGCATCATCTTCCCGGCGTTTTGCTGGAAGTCGATGCCCTGCTCGATGGCCTGCTGGCTCTGTTCCAACACTGTGCGCTGCATTTCGAACGTCGCTTCGATTGGGGTTGTGTACTGACTCATGATTGGTCTCTGTTGCGTTTGACCGGGATGACGACCGTCTGGACGATGTCGCCCTCTTCGATGTCGAGTGCCTCGCGCTCGGCGTCGGGAATCGAGATGCGTCCGCCGCTCTGGACGCGCGTCTTGAACGTCGCCGTCCCCATGCTGGAGGCGGCGATTCCCGAGAGGCTACTCGGACTCGACCCGGCGTTCATCAGCTGCTTTGCGAACTCCGTCTGCTGCTCGACGGCCTGCTCGCTGGCCTCTTGGAACTGCTTTGCCCACAGCGCCGGCGGCCACGTCGCATCGTCTTCGTCGGTCATCGCTCACTCCCACTTACACCCCCAGAGCGGATAAAGATTGCGCTTGTTACCATAGATAGCCATTCGATGGTATAGCGAGCGAAGAGTGGGCGGTTGCGGTTCACGATTGCTGTCGAAGGTGTGCCGAAATCGTTGGGTGGATGCCCAGAGATGGCAAAAAACCCTGCATGGGAGTCGAAATCATTTATATACGTCGGTCCCGTACACGGGATAGCCCATGAGCTCCGAATCGAAGCCCTCCACGCTGACCGATGCGTGGGTTCGCAACTCCACGTACTTCCTCGACAGCGTCCTCGCGGCCAACCGCGCCACGCTCGCCGCACTCGGCGTCGATACCGACGAGGAGGTCGTCGCTGGCGAGGAGCGCCCGGAGTGGACCGTCGAACTCACCGAAGACCGCCGCGATGCGCTCTCGGTCGGCGACAGGGTCGAGTTCTCGAAACGCCTCACCGACGACGACGTCCGGTCGTTCGCCGACGCCAGCGGCGACACGAACCCGCTCCATCTCGACGAGGAGTATGCAGAAGGAACGATGTTCGGCGAGCGCATCGCCCACGGCACGCTCGTCTCGGGCCTCATCAGCGCCGCGCTCGCGCGCCTTCCCGGTCTCGTCATCTACCTCTCACAGGA
>CAZJHA010000011.1:0-19904 GCA_964545755.1 uncultured Halobacteriales archaeon
CAGCATATCATAGCCCGGTTTGGGCCGGTTTCGCGGTTATCCCGCTTTGTGATTCGGCGCGATGGATTCGGCGACGAGTCGAAAACGCGGTGGCATAAAAACGACCCGTCACCCGCGGAGGAACGCTTTTCCTCGACGCCAGCGAGGACATGTCATGGCGACCGATACCGGTTCGGGAGCGCGTATGAGCGGTGACGGGATTCTGGCGGTGATTGCGGGGAGTTTCGTCGGCGCAATCCTCGTCGGTATCGTCCTGCAGGCGGGCCTCGGTCGTGGGGGTGTCCTCCAGTTCGGTGCGCTCGTCGCTCGGCCCGAGTACAACGTCGGCTGGGCGGTGCTGTTCGTCCTGAGCACGCTGTTTACCCTCCTGTTCGTCCGCTTCGTCTCCCGGTCCATCAACTCCTTCGTCAACCGCGTCATCATGCTCTCGCGGCGCAACGAGGTGCTCAAGGAGATTCTCGTCCCGCTGCTCCAGCGCTCGGCGCTCACCGTGACGACGAACGCGCTCGGAATCATCTATGGCATCGCCCTCTGGCTCGTCGTCTACGTACTGTTCATCCCGCTCTGGCTCACGTTCGTCATCGGCGTCGAGGCGGTGGCGATTCCGAACCTCCAGCCCGTGGGTTTTCTCGCGTGGGTGCTCTATGGCGCACTCGTCGGCCTGCTCTACGGGCTCATCATGGAGTCGTGACTGCTGGAAGATTTAAACCGCTCGCTGCCGAAGCGGTGGTATGAGCGACGGCAACCAGAAAGGTCTCCGGATGCCCGACGAGGGTGAGGTGTTCGCCGTCGTCACGGGTATGCTCGGAGCCAACCGGGTCGAGGTTCGGTGTATGGACGGCACCGACCGCACCGCCCGGATTCCGGGCCGGATGCAAAAGCGCGTCTGGATTCGCGAGGGCGACGTCGTGCTCGTCGACCCGTGGGACTGGCAGGACGAGAAGGCCGACGTCGAGTGGCGCTACGACAAGGGGGACGCCGACCGGCTGCGCGAGGAGGGCCACATTCAGGATTAGCGTGGCACGCTTTCATCCGTCCAGTGCGCTCTGCGCACTCTCGTGTACCGTTCGCTGGAATCGCGCCGTGACTACTTCGTGTGGGTCGGGAGCCGATACGCCGTGAGTGACGAGTACGGCCTGCTCGACGAGGAAGCGGCCGACGCACCGGGCGACGAATGGGAGCACCTCGACGTTTCGGATACCGACGTGGACCGCACCGCCCGCACGCAGGACCGCGAGTTTTCGAAGTTCCGCGAGCGCATCAAGGACGCCGACCAGTTCAAAGTCGAGGGTGGCGTCTTCGACGAGGCGACCCTCGGCGCACTCTACACGCTCGTCCAGCACGGCCACATCGACGCGCTCGGCGGGCCGATTTCCACAGGAAAAGAGGCACACGTCTTCCTCGCAAGCGCCGGTGAGACGGATGTCGCGGTGAAAATCTATCGCATCAACGCGAGCGATTTCACCCAGATGCGCCAGTATCTGGAGGGCGACCCGCGCTTCGATGACATCGGCAACAAGAAAAAGAAGGTCGTACTCGCGTGGACGCGCAAGGAGTTCGCCAACCTCCAGCGGGCGCGGGCGGCGGGGCTGAGAGTCCCCGAGCCGTTCGCCGTCGAGCGCAACGTCCTCGTGATGGAGTTTCTGGGGACCGACGGCGAGCGCGCCAGACGCCTCGGCGAGGTCCACCTCGAAAACCCGGAAACGGCCTACGACGTTATCCGCGAGTACATGCGCCGGCTCCACCATGCAGGGTTGGTCCATGGCGACCTCTCGGAGTACAACGTCCTCGTCCACGACTCTCAGTTGTGGATTCTCGACCTCGGACAGGCGGTAACGATACACCACCCCAACAGCCGGGAGTTCCTCGAACGTGACTGCGAGAACGTGGCGAACTTCTTCGCCCGGCAGGGTCTCGACGTCGACGGCGAGCGGCTGCTCGCCGAGGTGACGGCCGCGCGCGAAGACTGATTACCACGGACAGCGTCCATACGGTATGGAAGCCACAGTGAGGGAGGCGACCGTCGAGGACATCCCGGGGATTCAGCGCGTCGCGCGCAGCGGTTGGGTGGCGACCTATGGCGATTTCCTGACCGAGACGGCCATCGAGACCATCCTCGACGATTGGTACGCGGCCGAGACGCTCGAAAGGCCAATCACCGCACCCGAGAACGTCTATCTCGTCGCCGAAACCGACGGGATAGCCGGCTACGCGAGCGCCGCGCCGACCGCCAACGAGGAGGCACAGTTGTATGCCATCTACGTCGACCCAGACCGCTGGAACGACGGGCTCGGCACCGCGTTGCTCGATGGCGTCCTCGACCGCCTTTCCGACCGCGGCAGCCGACGACTACGTGTCGAGGTACTCGCCGAGAACTCGGCGGGTGTCTCCTTCTACGAATCGCGCGGGTTCGAGCGCACCAGCGAGCGCGAGCGGCAGGTCGGCTCGCAGACGCTCGTCGAGTACGTCTACTATCGGGAGGTCTGACTCGCTGGCGTGGACCGCGGAGGGTGCGAAGAGTTGAAATCGCCGGGTTCCATACGGCGTGCATGCGACACGTGACGATTCCGCAGGACCGCATCGGCGTCCTCATCGGCGAGGGCGGCGCGACGATGCGCGATATCGAGGACCGAGCGGGCGTTCGTCTCGACATCGACTCCGAGACCGGGTCGGTCGGCATCGAGTCGGTCGAGGACCCGGTCCAAGGGTTGAAGGGTCCCGATATCGTGCGGGCCATCGGTCGCGGGTTCGCCCCCGAGGACGCACTGACGCTGCTCGACGACGAGCTGATGCTGCTCGACCTCATCGACATCGAAGCGGCCACGCGCAACGAAACCGACCTCACACGGAAGAAGGGCCGCCTCATCGGCAAGGACGGCCGCACCCGCGAGTTGATGGCCGAGCTCTCCGGCGCGTCGGTCGTCATCTACGGCACGACCGTCGGCGCTATCGGCACACCCGAGGAGGTCGAGGTCGTCAGAAACGCCGTCGAGATGATCCTGGACGGTGCGCCCCACGGCTCGGTCTATTCGTACCTCGAACGCAAGCACAACGAACTCAAGAGCCCGGGCATGGAGTACCACCAGTATACGGGATAACGGACCCGAGTCCGGAGTCTTAAGTCGACCCGACACCTTCGATGTGCAATGAACGCCATCGAAGCCGTGGGTGTCGAGCTTACTTACTCTGACGGGACCGAGGCGGTGCGTGGTATCGACCTCGCGATCCCAGAAGGCGAGTTCTTCGGCTTTCTCGGGCCGAACGGCGCGGGCAAGACGACCGCCATCAAGACCCTCACCACGCTGTTGCACCCGACCGCTGGGACGGTGACGGTCAACGGGTTCGATGTCATCGAGGAGGCCCAATCCGTTCGGGAGACCATCGGCTACATGGCCCAAGAGACCAGCGTCGACGAGGAGCTCACCGCCCGCGAGAACATCCGCTTCGCCTGTGAGGCCTACGGCGTGCCACGAAGCGAGCGCAACGAGCGTATCGATGAACTGCTCGACCTCGTGGATCTCGCCGACGTCGCCGACAAGGAGGCGACGGAGTTCTCCGGCGGGATGAAAAAGCGTCTCGACGTGGCGACCGCGCTGGTCCACGAACCACCTTTGGTCTTTCTCGACGAACCCACGACGGGTCTGGACCCGAAGGCTCGCATCCGCCTCTGGGAGTATTTCCGTGACATCAACGAGCAAGGTACTACGGTGTTCCTCACGACCCAGTATCTGGAGGAGGCCGACGAACTCTGTGACCGGCTCTCGGTGATTCAGGACGGGAAGATCGTCGCCACGGACGCACCGGATACTCTGAAATCCGAGGTCGGCGGCGACGTGCTCGACATCACCATCGATGACGCGAGCGAGCAGCGACGGGCACGCGCACAGGAGGTCGCCCATGAGTCGGGGCTGTTCGCCGACGGCACAGTCGAGACTACCGACGAGGGTATCACCGTCACCTCCGAGCACGCCCGCAGCCGCGGCACGGACCTGCTGGTGGCGCTGCGCGATGCCGATTTCACCGTCACGGGCTTCGACGTGCGCTCGCCTACCCTCGACGACGTGTTCCTCGCAATCACCGGTGAGCCAGCAGGCGAGGACGACGAATCCGTCGCGGCGTCCACGCAGTCGGCCGCCCCGGAGGTGACCCAATGAGCACCGTCGAGGCCGGCAACAGCAACGGCTTTCTCGTCGACGTCTGGATAAACCTGAAACGCTGGCTCATCAAGACGACCCGCAACCCGTTCGTCGTCGTCGGCTCGCTCGTCCAGCCGGTCATCTTCCTCGTCCTCTTTACCGAAATCTTCGGCGGCGCGGTCGGCGGCGCGCTCACCCAAGCGCTCGGGCCTGACATCTCCTATGTGACCTACCTCACGCCCGCCATCATCATCCAGTCGGCGCTCGTCGCGGCCGCCGGTTCCGGCATCGGACTGGTCGATGACATGGAGAACGGCATGTTCGAGAAGGTGCTCGTCTCGCCCATCAACCGCGCCGCGATGTTCCTCGGGAAGTCGCTGTCGGAGGTAGTGCGAATCATCGTCCAGACGATCATCATCCTCGCGCTCGGCTACGTCCTGCTCTGGTTCGACACCGGTGGCGAAGTCGGCACCTACATCGAAACAGGAGTCCCAGGCGCGCTCGGCATCTTCCTCATCGCCATCATCTTCGCGGTCTGGTTTACCGCCTTCTCGAACATCGTCGCGCTGGTCACCGAGGACCAGGAATCGACCATCATCGGCGCGAACCTGCTCCAGTTCCCGCTGCTGTTCGTCTCCAGTGCGTTCCTGCCGGTCGACATCCTGCCGAACTGGGTGCAGACCGTCGCAACCTTCAACCCCATCACCTACGGCGTCGACGCCGCCCGTTCGCTGATGCTCGGCCGCGACGTCTTGACCGTCATCGACGTGACGGCCTTCGGCGGGGTCTGGAACACGCTGATTCCCTCCTTTACCGTCCTCATCGCGCTCGACATCGCCCTCGGTGCGATTGCGGTGCGATTCCTGAATCGCGCGTCGAGTTCCTCGGCGCAGTAATCAGAGCTCGTACCGCTCGCCGTCGACCGCGAGCGGCTCCTTAAAAGCCTCCTCTTCGGGGAAGAAATGTGAGACGTGGACCAGCCGCGTGTTCGCCGCAGCGAGTTCGTTGGCCAGTGCGAGCGCACCCTCGCGGGTCATGTGCTTCGTGCCGAACGTTCGGGGCACACCCCGTGAGTCGTGGTGGTCACCGCCGAGCGGGTGGTGTTCGCAGAACGTCGCCGGGGCGATGGCGTCGGCGAGCAGGAGGTCCGGATTGGCCAGTTTCTCGCGCGATTCGTCGGGAATCGCGTAGTTCGTATCGCCGGTGATGGACAGTTTCGCGTCCTCGTTCTCGATGACGACGCCATAACAGACCAGCGGTGGATGCGGGACTGGAACGAGCGTCACCTCGAAGCCACACGTCTCGAAGGGTTCGAGAGGGTTCTGCCCGCGAACCGAGAGCGCGTCGAGGTAGTCGTACTTCTCTCTCACCGTGTCGGCGACGCTCTCGCCGGTTTTGGGGTCGGTCTTGTTCGCGGCATGGACTGGAAGGTCCGAGAAGAGTCGAAAGGCGTTGCCCAACCCGTCGAGATGGTCGAAGTGGATGTGCGTGACGAGCGCCGCGTCCGGGAGCGAAACGCCGCGGTCGAGAAACTGCCGGCGGAAGTCCGGACTCACGTCGACGAGCAGCGACTTTCCACTCTTTTCGTTTCGCACGTGGACGGAAAACCGACTGCGCTCGATGCCTTTCTCCCGGGCCGCCGCGCAGGTGTCGCAGTCACAGCCCACGGTGGGCGTCCCGGTCGTGTCGCCGGTGCCCAGTAGCGTGACCTCCATTCCGCTCAGTGGTCGTGTGCGTGGTCGCCGTGGTCGTGGTCATGACCGTCGGAACCCCCACCGTCGGCGCTGATGTCCCCGCCCGCCACGAGGGCGTCGTGGTCGCCCTCGATCATGTCAAGGTCCTTCAAACTATCGCGCTCCTCGAAGTCACGGACCGCGGCTTCGAGGTCTTCCTGTGTCAGGGTGGTGCGCTCCTCGGTGAGCGCGTCGAGGACGGCCTCGCGGAGCACCAATCGAAGATCGCTACCGGTGAGTCCTTCGGTATCGGCGGCCAGCGCCTCGGGGTCGAAGTTCTCGATGTCCATGTTCTGAGTGACGATGCGGAGGATGTCAGCTCGCATCAGCGAGTCGGGCTTCGGGAAGTTGACGATCTCGTCGAAGCGCCGCCATGCGGCCGCATCGAGCTGGTCGGGATGGTTGGTCGCACCGATGAGGAGCACCTCGTCGTTGATGAGGCTGATCTCGTCGATGGATTTGAGCAAGGTGTTCACCGCGCGCTTCAGGGCGACGTGCTCGTCGGAATTGCGGGTTTTGGCGACGAAATCGAACTCGTCGATGAACAGGATGCACGGCGAGAGCCGTTTGGCCACCTCGAAGGTCTTCTCGACGTTCTTCGCGGTTTCACCCAAATACTGGCTCGTGACCATCGAGAGTTTGACCTCCACGAACGGGAGGTCGAGTTCGTGGGCGAGCGCCCGCGCCGTGGTGGTCTTGCCGGTGCCGGGCGGACCCACATAGAGGAGTTTACCGATCTCGCGCAGGCCGATGGTGGCGAGGTACTCCCGGTGCTCGATGGCCTTCATTATCTTCACGATCTCGTTTTCCTGGTCCGCAGTCAGGACGAGGTCGTCGAGGGTCATCTCGACCTCCTCGGGCGCGCGCACGTCCACGAGGTCGAGCATCTCTTCGTCCTCCTCGCCGTCGAAGTATTCGTCGAGCAGGCTGTCGATCCACACTCGGTCGGCCCGCACGGGCCTGTTCGCCTCGCGGGCGCGCTCGTAGTCGGCGTCGTCGAGGGCGGCCGCGAGCGTCGGGTTCTCGCCGATTCGCTCGGCGTCGGCACGCTCTTCGAACCATTCTTTTGCCATTCCGGGTTCGGTGAGCGATATCGACCCCGCGAAGTCGTCGTGGTCGGTGAACATCAACCCCGAGACAGCGCTCCAGGGGTCGGCCACGTCGGTGGCCTCCTGTGCTGTGGTCTCGGTGGCGGCAAGCGGCCGTTCGATACCATCGTCGGACCAGAACGCGCGGCGGTAGCGTGGCGGCAGGTCGTCGGCGTCGCGCTCACGGTCGTCGTTGTAGACGTGTGTCGTGAGCAGGAATTCGACGACGTCCAGTTCCGGGCTGCTCATTCCCGACTGTGTAGGCTGTCCGGACGAATAAGACCGTCGAACTCGTCCGGATGGAAACCTCAATGAAAGAACCACGGGTTTGCGTGGGTTTAACTCGATACGGGACCGACGGCGCGCATGGTCGATACGACCCCGGTCGTCGCGGCGGCGTACCGCACCCCACAGGGCAAGGAAGACGGCGTCTTCTCGGAGGTCCGCAGCGAGGACCTCTCGATACCGTTGATAAACGAGATCCTCGCCGACACCGGGTTGGCGGGCGAGGACATCGACGACCTGATGTGGGGCTGTGCCCAGCAGCGCGACGAGCAGGGCAACAACGTCTCGCGGGTCATCTCGCTGCTCTCGGATTTGGGCGAATCGGTGCCCGCAACCACCATCAACCGCTGGTGTGCCTCCTCGGCCCAGGCCATCATCTCGGCGTCCGATGCCGTCCGGGCCGGCCAGCGCGATGCGGTTATCGCCGGCGGCGTCGAGAACATGAGCCGGGTGAAGATGGGCCAGAACTCCCAGAACGTCCATCCCCGACTGAACGAGGAGCACAACGTCGCCCAGCTCCAGATGGGGATGACCGCAGAAGAGGTCGCCGAACGCTACGACGTTTCGCGCGAAGAACAGGACGAGTACGCCGCCCGCTCACAGCAGCGCGCGGTCGAGGCCACCGAGGAGGGTCGCTTCGACGACGAGATCGTCCCCATCGACAACGGCGAGGAGACCATCGACACCGACGAGGGGCTACGACCGGGCACGACCGCCGAAAAGCTCGCCGAACTCCCCACGGTGTTCAAATCCGACGGTACCGTCACCCCGGGCAACGCCTCACAGGTCTCGGACGGTGCTTCCGCGACCCTCATCACGAGCCGCGGGTTCGCCGACGACCACGGTCTGGAGGTGCTCGCCGAAGTCGGGAGCAACAATGTCGCGGGCGTCGAACCCGAAGTCATGGGTATCGGCCCTGTGCCCGCTACCGAGGGCCTGCTCGAACGCACAGGTCGGGATATCGACGATTACGGTCTCGTGGAACTCAACGAGGCCTTCGCCTCTCAGACGCTGTACTGTCGGGACGAACTCGGTATCGACGACGAGATATTCAACGTCAACGGCGGCGCGATTGCCATCGGCCACCCGCTCGGTGCCTCCGGTGCGCGCCTGCCGGTGACGCTCATCCACGAGATGCAAAAGCGAGGGGTCAAGCGCGGGCTCGCCACCGAGTGTGTCGGCTTCGGGCAAGGCGCGGCCATCGAATTTTCGCGCTGAGTGCGGAGCTGACAGCGGCTTTTGGCCGAGATTTTGCAAGCGAGGGAGCGAGCGCTGGCGAGCGACCGAGCGAAGCAAAAGGTCGTCGTGGCAGGGCGCGGCCATCGAATTTTCACAGCCGTAACTCCGGCCATCCCGGCTGATTTTGGCGCTACTCGTGTCTATCCGGTAGCACTACGACCGGGTGGTCACTGTCGCTGACGAGGACGCTCGTCAGATCGCCCGAGAGGAGCTTGACCAAGCGGCTACCGGCCCGCGGGGTGAACGCGATGGCGCTCGCATCGACCTCGTCGGCTACGTCGAAGACCGTTTCGGGGATGTCCTCGCCGTATTCGAGCCGCGTCTCGATGGTGATGCCGGCGGCGCTGAACGCCTCGCGGGCGGCCGCGAACGTCTCCTCCGCACTCTCGGCGTGTTCGTTCCCGCTTTCGTCCGGCGGTGACCCTTCGATGACGTGGACGACGACCGCGCGGCCGCTCGCCCGGTGGAGGTGAGCCGCCGCACCGGCGCAGGTTGTCCGCGCGTCCTCGGCGCTTGCCACCGGCAACACCGCGACCTCGAAGAGGTCTCTCGCCTCGGTCACGGACGACCACCGCCAACGGTGTCTTGCGATTGTTTCACACGTGACCGAGGGCGTGGCCGGGCAAAAATGTGGGGTCAGCTGCGGGGATGGACGAGGCCCCGGTGCGGTCTGTGGTTGCTGTGGTAGTCTGGCAGCCATGACGGCACGATTCCTGGTGGATGAAGGGGAGCGCGACCGGAGAGCGCGAGGGCTTCGGTGGTGCTGTGTGGTTGCGGTGCGGTCGCGGAAGGCACAGCGTCGCACCGCGAACGACCGGAGGGAGCGATTGAGCGTCGCAAAAGCTCGTGTTCAGTCCGCGGGATGGAACCGTTCGAGGGCGTTCTGGACCGATTCGTTCAGCCCGACGAGCGTGATGCGGTCGCCGTGCTGGAGTTCGAAGTCGCCGTCGGGCACCATGTTCTCACCGTTGCGGCTGACGAGCGCGATGAGACAGCCCTCGGGGATGGCGCTTGCGAGGTCGGCGATGGTCTTGCCGGCGACGTCCTCGGCGGTGACCTCGAACTCCTGGACGTCGCCCGACCGGCCGAGTTCGGTCATCCAGTTCCACAGCGCCGGCCGCTCGATGCGGTTGTCGATGGCCCACGAGGTGGCGATGGTCGAGGAGATGGTCTCGACGTCGAGTTCGGCGAAGGCGTCCTCGTTTTCGGGCTGGTTGATCCGCGCGATGACCTGCTCGGTGTCGAAACTGGTGGCCGCGAGTTGGGCCACGAGCAAATTCACGTCGTCGTCGCCGGTGGTCGCCACTACCGTCGAGGCCTTTTCGGCACCGGCGGCCTGCAACACGTTGCGGTCGGTTCCGTCGCCGATGTGGACCGAAAACCCATCCTGCCGGGCGGTCTCGACAATCTCCTCGTCGTGTTCGATGATGACGACGTTCTCGCCGCGCGCGTCGAGACGCGTGGCGAGGTCTCTCCCTACTTTGCCGCCGCCGACGATGATGGCGCGCATGGGAATCACGTCGAGGTACTCCGCAATGTATCTGGCTAACCCGCCCTCGACCAACACGGTGGCGAAGATGACCAAGAAGACGGTGCCGACGAGCGTTTCGGCGGCCGCACCCATCCCTTCGGCTTGGAGCCGCACCGCGAAGAGCGTCGCCACGGATGCGGGAATGATGCCCCGTGGACCCATGGCGCTCATGAACAACTGCTCCTCGCGGGTGAAGCGGTCGCCGGACGTCGAGACGAAGACGACCAGCGGCCGGAGGATACCCATCACGACGACCACGACCGCCAGCCCGCCGAGACCGAACGGGAGGTCCTCGAAATTGAGTAGGGCGGCCAATGCGATGAACACGAAGGAGAGGACGATGAGCGTGATGTCGCCTTTGAAGTCGGTGATGTCCTCTTCGTAGGGGATGTCGAGGTTGCCGACGATGAGACCGGCGGTGGCGACCGCCGCGATGCCGGCCTCGGAGGTCCAGATGTTCGCCAGCCCATAGGCCACCAGCGCGCCGGCGAGCACCAGCAGACGGGCGTTACGGGGAGCGTTGCCCGGCGAGAGGTCCACATACCGGATGAGATACCACAGCGCGCCCGCGACCACCGTGCCGACGACGATGCCGACGCCGAGTTTGATGGCGAAGACGACGAGGATGGCGGCGATTCCGGCCGAGGCCTCGAAGACGACCTCGAAGACGACGACCGCGAGGATGGCAGCGGTGACGTCGTTGACGATGCCCTCGGTTTCGAGGGTGGTCGCCACGCGGTCGCGCACCGGTACGACCTCCAAAATCGGTGTGATGACCGTCGGACCGGTCGCCACCAGCAGTGCGCCGACGAGGAAGGAGACGTCCCACGGGGCGGCGAGCGCGTAGTGGACGACGAGTGCTGTGCCGACCAGCGAGATGGCCGCGCCGACGGTGGCGAGCCGTATCGTCGCCGAGGAGGTCTGTCTGAGGTCCTCGACACGGAGGTGGAAGGCCCCCTCGAAGACGATGATGGCGACCGCAAGCCCGACGATGGCCGGCAGCGCGCCACCGAAGGTGTCGGCGCTGATGACTCGCGAGGGGAGTACCAGCCCCGATAACGGCCCGAGTACCAGCCCCGCCGTCAAGAGGAAGATGATGCTCGGCACGCGAAAGCGGTCGCCGAGGACCTGCGAGGCGACCCCGAGCGCCATGATACCTGCGACGAGCGCTATCAGCCCTGCACCGCCAGATGCCACTCTCGACCCTCCATATACGAACTGGTAAGCAACCGGACCATATAAGCGCGTTCACTTTCCGGCGGTGGCTCGATTCCGCTTCAGTCGACGTACAGCGAGTCGATTGCCTCGTCGTAGTGCTCTCTGATGTTCCGGCGCTTTTTCTTCATCGTCGGCGTCAGGAGGTCGTTGTCCTCGGTGAACTCCTCGGGCACCAACGCGAACTTCTTGATTCGCTCGTGGGACTCGAAGTTCTGGTTGACTTCCTCGACGACATCGCTGATGCGGGCCTGCACGCGTCCGTCCTGACAGAGCTCTTCTGCATCATCGGGCAGGTCGATACCCTCCTCGTCGGCCCACTCGCGGACGCGCTCGACGTTCGGGACGATGAGCGCGCTCACGAACTTCTCGCCGTCGCCGAGGACCATGCACTGCTCGACCAACTGTCGCTGGGCGAAGGCGTCCTCGATGGGTCCGGGCGCGACGTTTTTGCCCGTCGAGAGCACCAACAGCTGCTTCGAGCGCTCGCGGAAGGCGATGTAGCCGTCCGGCCGGAGTTCGACCACGTCACCGGTTCTGAACCATTCGCCGTCGAAACTGTCCTCGGTCGCTTCGGGGTTCTGCCAGTAACCGTCGGTGACGTTCGGGCCGCGAACGAGGAGTTCCCCGACCTCGCCGTCGGCGTCGAAGTCGTCAGGGACGACCGTTGAATCGACTTTCACCTCCTCGTTGTGGACGGGGACTCCAATCGTCCCGATTTCGGGCGCTTCGGGCGGGTTGACTGAGACGACGGGTGCGGTCTCGGTGAGTCCGTATCCTTCGAGGATGGGCAGACCCATCCCGTCGAACAGCCGACTCAACTCGGGCGAGAGGCTGCCGCCGCCGCTGATGAAGAACTCGATGTTGCCGCCGACACCCTCCCGGACCTGCTCGAAGACGAGCTTATCGGCGAGTGCGCGTTTTGCCCGCAGGGGGAGACTCGGCGAGTCTTGTTCTTGATATTCCTGTCCGATATCGACAGCCCACTCGAAGATACGCTCTCGAACTGTGGATTCGGCGGCCTGTTCACGGATGGAGTCATAGAGCTTCTCGTAGACGCGCGGCACGCTCGTCCCCGTCGAGGGGTTGACGAGCGGGAAGTCTTCTTGGAGCGTGTCGGGACTCTCGGCGTAGGCGACGGTCGCGCCGGCGGCGAACATCATGAAATGACCGGCGAGTCGCTCGAAGACGTGCGCCAGCGGGAGGAACGAGAGCGTGGTGGCGTCGGGACCGATGGTCGGGAGGTCGCCCTTGTCCTCCCGTGGCCCGAATCGACGATAGACCTGATCGACGTTCGCCTTGAAGTTGCGGTGGGTGAGTTCGACGCCCTTCGGCTGGCCCGTCGTCCCGGAGGTGTAGACGAAGCTTGCAAGGTCCTCGGGGTCGCGTGCGTCGAGCCAGTTCTCGTAGTCATCCTGGTCGAACGCGCCGACGCCGCGCTCGTGGACCTGTGCGAGCGTGAGCACGTCTTCGCGATCGCCGTATCCCTCGAGTTCGTCCACCGAGACGATGAAGTCGAGGTCGAGTTCCTCCTCGACGTCGAGCACCCGTTCGAGCAACTCCTGATTTTCCACAACGACGCCCGTCGCGCCGGGGTCATCGAGGAGATACTCGACTTGGTCGGGCGAGGAACTCGTGTACACCGTGGTGGTGACCCCACCGGCGGCGAGCACGGCGAAGTCGGTCTGTGCCCACTCCATGCGCGTGTTCGCAAAGAGACCGATTCTGTCGCCAGCCGCGACTCCGAGACTCCGAAAGCCCGCCGCGAGTCGCTTGACGATGCGGTGCATCTGCCGGTAGGTCAGGCTCCCGAACTCCCCGTCGGGGGCGTGCGCCACGACGGGGCCGGCCAGCGAGCGGTCGTAGACCCCACCTTTGTACTGCTGGGCGATCTGCTCGTCGTGGCGCGTGGCGCTCTGTGCGAACATCCGTGACAGCGTTCGCTCGCCGAGTACCTCGCTCTCGAAGTTCGCCTCCGCCTCCTGCCAGTCCATGCCCCATCACCGGCTGGCTCGGTAATAAACATCGGCCATCCGGTTTCGAATCCGTTTGACGTTTTTCGGCGAATGCACCCACGCTCACGACGACTGGCCGGCATCGTGATCGTATCGATGAACGACCACGAACGCCCGCAGGACTGTCTCGACGCCGAAACCGTCACCTACGGCGACGATGATTTCGAATTCACCGGCCACTGGAGCATGGACTACGTCGAACTCCACGGCGAATGTGTGGTGAGTGGGCGCGAACGCAAGCGTATCTATACCTTCTCCGATGTCGAGGAGGGAAGCGGTCTCACCGTTTCCACCAATCCAGATGGCGGCTATTGTGTTCGCGAAGCCGACCGCTCATAGCGGCGGAATCGACGGGCAGTTCGATACGTTCGCCAGCGCGGTCGAGCAGTGTCCGCCGAAGGAGGTCGCTTTCCGTTTCAAATTCGGGGCTGACTCGGAGCCGACACGACCCGTCGAGGGTGAAAAGCCCGGCATCGAACGCCGCGTGGTGGGTCTTGCTCAGACACAGCACGTTTGCGGGATCGGTTCGATACTCCGGAAAATCGCTCCACGGGAGCACGTGCGCCACGTCGAGCAGGCGGTCGTGGTCCACGCCGGAGACCGGGCAGGTGTGGTCGTATTTATCGAGAATTCCGGTTCTGAATGCTGCCGGCAGTGAACGCGCAGTAACTGTCGTCTCGTAGGTTTCGGCGGTGTATTCGGGCGTCTTCGAGTCGCTTTCAGCCACCCCACCACCGGTCTCGGTGTCCGTGTCGAGGTCTTCGATACGGTACACACCGCTTCCGAGAAAGTCCAGTTCGTCACGGTCACGCAGTTGCTGGAGTATCTGCCTGAGTTTCGCCTTCGGATGCTCGTTGTCTGGAAACTCCTCACGGAGTGTCGGGAGGAACTGCTCGTACAACTCGCCAAGCTCGACCACGTCGTAGCCCGTCTGTGCCTCGTATCGGGCGAGTTCTCGACGGACGACCTCCTGCCATTTGGACATCTTGTCCGAAGAACAGATCGAGTGATCGAAAACGTTTCGCCACTCATGAGGACAGTTCCCGCTATCGCTGGTCGAGATACGCGAGCACGCCCCGGACGTTCAACCGCTCCTCGGCGCTGGCCTTCCGTTCGGACCACGCATCGGCCATCTCGCTCCGCTCGACGAAGTGCTCGATGACCGCTTCATCATCGTCGAGTTCGGCACGTTGCTCCTCGACGTCTTCGACCCATTCCTCAAGCACCCGCGCGTACTCGTCCATCAGCGCGTCGTCGTACTCTCGGGGACCGAAGTGGCCGAAACAGAGAACCTCGGGGTCGATGTCGCGGATGGTCTCGATGTCTTCGAGGCAGGCTTCGAGGTCGAAGTTCGAGGGCGGGGAGGTCTGGCGAATCGTCTCGATTTCGGGCACCCAGATGCCGGCCGCGTCAGCGGTAAAGAGCGCATCGTTTGCGCGGTCGTGGAACATCACCTGATGGGGAGCGTGCCCCGGCGCGTGGTGGACATCGAGAGTATGGTTTCCGCAGTCGATTGCGTCGCCGTCCGAGAGACCCTCGATGCGGTCTTCGGGCACGGGTTTCGGCTCGGCGTAGAACTCCCACTGGCTCTCGACGGCTGCCTTGGTGCCCGCGACCAGCCGTTCGGGGTCGATGAGGTGGGACACGCCGATGTCGTGGGTCATGACTGTGGCGTTCGGACAGGCCTCGGCGAGATAGCCCGCGCCGCCGGCGTGGTCGAGATGCACGTGAGTTGGGAGGATGTATGTCAGCTCATCGCGAGCGATGCCCACCTCGGCGAGCGCGTCGAGGATGTTCTCGTACCGGGTGCCGATACCGGTGTCGACGAGTGCGGGTTCGTCGGCGTCGAGGATGTAGACCGCGCCGTACTCGGGTGTGTCGTACATCCCGGTATCGACGTAGTGGAGGTCCGAACAGCTGTCGACTGCGAAGACGTCACCGATTGCCATACCTCTCGCCACGTCGAGCGCCGTGAAAAACCTCCCGTCGAACAATAGGATTTTGTCACGCGGCACGCAACCGCCGTGAAATGCTCGACAGACAGTACCTCCGCGAGCACACCGACGAGGTTCGTGCGGCCCTCGACGCCCGCGGGGCCGACGTGGACCTCGACCGGGTGCTCGACATCGACGAACGGTGGCGCGAAGCGAAGAACCGCGGCGACGAACTCCGCCACGAGCGCAACGAGGTCTCCAGTCGCATCGGCGAACTCAAACAGGCCGGCGAAGAGACCGAAGCCAACGAGGCCATCGAACGCTCGCAGGACCTCAAAGGGGAGATCGCCGACGTCGAGGAGCGCGCTGACGACCTCGAAACCCGGCTGAACGAAGCTCTCCTCGAAATCCCCCAGGTTCCCCACGAGAGCGTGCCCGAAGGCGAGGACGAATCGGACAACGTCGAGCACCGCCGCGAGGGATTTTCCGCCCTCCGCGAGATGCCCGAGACGGTAACTCCCCACTACGAGTTGGGCGAGCGACTGGAACTCATCGATGAGGCACGCGGTGCGAAGACCACTGGCGCTGGATTCTACTTCCTGAAGGGCGACGGCGCGCGGCTCGAATACGCCCTGACCCAGTTCATGCTCGACCTCCACCGCGAGCAGGGCTATCACGACGTGTTCCCGCCGGTTCCGGTGAACTCCGAATCGATGACTGGCACGGGGCAACTCCCGAAGTTCGCCGACGACGCCTACAAACTCGACGGCGAGGACCTCTGGCTCTGCCCGACCGCGGAGGTTCCGGTGACGAACATGTACGCCGACGACATCCTCCTGCGGGAAGACCTCCCGCTCAAGCATCAGGCCTACACGCCGAACTTCCGGCGCGAGGCGGGCGAACACGGCACCGAGACGCGGGGCATCGTCCGCGTCCACCAGTTCAACAAGGTCGAGATGGTGAACTTCGTCGAACCCGAAGAGAGCTACGAGCGACTCGATGGGCTGCTGGAGGAGGCAGAGGAGACGCTCCGCCGGCTCGGCCTGCCGTATCGTGTGCTCGAAATCTGTACCGGCGACATCGGGTTCAAAGCCGCAAAACAGGTCGACCTCGAGGTCTGGGCTCCCGCCGACGATATGCCCGAGGGTCCAGAGCAGGGCGGGCGGTGGCTCGAAGTCTCCTCGGCGTCCAATTTCGAGGCGTTTCAGGCCCGCCGGGCTGGCCTACGCTACCGCCCGGAACGCCACAAGTCGGTGGAGTACCTTCACACCCTCAACGCCTCAGGCGTCGCACTCCCGCGCGTGATGGTCGCCATCCTCGAATACTACCAGAACCCGGATGGCACCGTCGAGGTTCCCGAAGCGCTCCGGCCGTACATGGGCGGCCAAGCGGTCATCGAGGGCCACGAACCGGTCGGCGAGAGCGCGGTCGGCGCGGGCCGCAAGGAATAGTCAGTCGGTGTAGGTCCTGAGACGGGCTATCGAGCCATCCTCGATGGTGTGAACGTCGACGAACCCGAACAGGCGTTCGTCACCGTCGCACAGGCGGCCGCGGACGGCGATTTCGTCGCCGTCGTCGTACACCCTGTCGAGTTCGTGGCCCGTCTCGGTTCGCGGGCGCTCGTCGCGCATGAACCCGACGAAGGTCTCCCGTCCCTCGAACGTTCGGTCGGGGCGCTCGTGGACGAACTCCGGTGCGAGGAGGTTCCGGAGGTCCTCGTAGCGTTTCCCGTCAATGGTCCGGTAGTACGACCGCACGGTCCGAGCGTTCATGGATAGTCTGCGAAAGCGACCGGAAAGTACCTGCCGGCTCCACGCAGCCCGAGGACTTTTGTCGGCTACGGGACTCCCGGTGTGCATGAGTGGTTCCGGTGGGAGTGGGGGCGATGGCCGGCTGCGGTCGTGGTTGTTGCTCACCGCCAACCGCGCCGTCGTCGCCGCGCTGTTGACCGGTGGGCTGTTCGTCGCGCTCGTCGTCGCCGGCGCGGTCAACACGATCTCGTTGCGGGTGCTCATCCGACAGGGGACGCACGTCGAGCGGCTGTTCCAGTCGTTCGTCATGTCGCTGGTCACCGGCATCACGCTCGTGGTCACGCTCAACCAGCTCGTCCTCTCGCGCGAGCTGGGGCCGCTCGGCGAGCAGCGCGACCGGATGGCGGGTGCGGTCGACTTCCGTCAGGACATCGAGGAGCTGACCGGCTCGGTCGCCCCGGCCGACCCCGCTTCGTTCATGCGGACGTTCATGCAACTGAGTGAAGCGCGCGCGTCGGCGCTCGAAGCGGCGGTCGCCGACACCGAAAACGAGGCGCTGCGCGAGAGCGTGACCGACCTCACCGGACGGCTGGGCGACCACGCGGCCACCATCAGTGACCGGCTCTCCGACGCCGATTTCGGCGATTTCGACGTCATCGGCATCATCCTGAACTACGATTACTCGTGGAACATCTACGCGACGCGACGGGTCCGGTCGGCCTATGCGGACTCGCTCGACGCCGACGACCACGACGCCTTCGACGACCTGCTCGACGTGCTCTTCCTCTTTGGCCCGGCGCGCGAGCACTTCAAGACGCTGTACTTCCGGCGCGAACTGGTCGACCTCTCGCGGGATATGCTCTATACTGGCGTGCCCGCCCTCGCCATCTCCATCATGGGACTGCTCTATTTGAATCCGAACTCGTTCGTCGGCTCGACACTCGGTGTCGGGAACGTCGTCTTCGTCGTCAGCGCGGTTGCTGCCGTCGCTTCGACACCGTTCTTCGTGCTCGTGGCGTACATCATCCGTCTCGGGGCGATAGCCCAGCGAACGCTCGCCATCGGTCCGTTCGTCCTCCGGGACTCACAGCGCTCGCTCGACCTCGGGGTGGACGACGACCGATGAACGACCCCGACACACCCACGTGTTCGCTGCGCCGGCGTCGCTTCCTCGCGCTGGTCGGTACCGGCGTCGGGGTCGTCCTCGCCGGCTGTGGGGGTCGTAGCGACACTACCGAGTACGAGGCTGGCGAGACGGTCGATTTACCCGCCGCCAACGACTCGAACGCCAGCGCGGCGGCCGCTGCGGCGGCGCGTGCCGAACTCGAAGGACGTGACTACGCCGTTCCGCTCGATGCCCTCGCGCTGCGGAGCCACGAACTCGTCGTCTACGAAGACTATCGCGGCGTCGTGATTCAGGGCACCGTCGAGAACACCGGTCAGCAACGTCTCGAACTCGTTGAGGTCCGCACGCGCATCTCCAACGCCGACGGCGAGCAGCTCGGGCGCTACCTCGACAGCACCCACGACCTCGCCGCCGGTGGGACGTGGAGTTTCGACGTCCTCGTGCTCGAAAAGCCGAGCGACGTCGGTTCCTACGACATCGCCGTGCTCGGCTCGTTGGCCTGATTACGGGATTATCTGCTCGCCGTCGTCGTAGACCGTGATGGCATCGACCGGACAGGCGCGAGCGGCGAACTTGGCATCCAACTCCGCGTCGGCGGGCACCTCGCGGACGAATTTCCCGGGTTCTCGCTCCTCGCCATCGACCAACACCGCCTTGCCGGCGTCCTCGTCGCGCTCGAAACCCTCCCACTCGGCCACACACTGGAACATGCCGATACAGGTCTCGCGGTCGTACTCGACTCTCATGCCAGTGATTTCCGTGGCGCGACCATATGGTTGACGGCGTACTCCGACGGTTTAAACGGCGAGCGGTACACAGAAGGGATAATGAACGTCTCGGAGCTGTCGGGCGTCCCGGGGTGGCTGCCCGACCATCTGCGCGGGGAGGGCATCGAGGAGCTGTACCCTCCACAGGCCGAAGCGGTCGAAGCCGGCGTCACCGACGGCGAGAGTCTGGTCGCGAGCGTGCCCACGGCCTCGGGAAAGACCCTAATTGCGGAACTCGCCATGACCGCGAGCGTCGCCCGCGGTGGCAAGGCCCTCTACATCGTCCCCCTGCGCGCGCTCGCCGGCGAGAAACGCGCGGAGTTCGAGACCTTCGAGCAGTACGGATTATCCATAGGGGTCTCGACCGGAAACTACGAGTCCGACGGCGAGTGGCTCGCGACCTGTGACATCATCGTCGCCACCAGCGAGAAGGTCGACTCGCTCGTCAGGAACGACGCGCCGTGGATTTCACAGTTGAGCTGTGTGGTCGCCGACGAGGTCCACCTCGTCGACGACGGCCACCGAGGCCCCACCCTGGAGGTGACGCTCGCAAAACTCCGCCAGCGCAACCCCGGCCTGCAAACGGTGGCGCTGTCGGCCACCATCGGCAACCCGGAAATCCTCGCCGACTGGCTCGACGCCGCACTCGTCGATTCGACGTGGCGACCAATCGATTTGAAGAAGGGCGTCCACTTCGGGCAGGCCATCCATCTAGAGGACGGCGCACAGCACGAACTCACGGCCCGAGACGGCGAGAAGCCGACCGCGGCCATCGTGCGCGATACGCTCGCAGACGACGGCTCGACGCTCGTGTTCGTCAATTCCCGGCGCAACGCCGAGGCTGAAGCCCGTCGGCTCGCCGACACAGTTGAAAACGAACTCACCGACGACGAGCGCGAGCGCCTCGCCGACGTCGCCGCCGAAATCCGGGACGTGAGCGACACCGAGACGAGCGCGAACTTGGCGAGCGCCGTCGAGCGCGGTGCGGCCTTCCATCATGCGGGCCTTGCGAGCGACCACCGCGAACTGGTCGAGGACGCCTTCCGCGAGCGCGCGCTGAAGGTGGTGTCGGCGACGCCGACGC
>CAZJHA010000012.1:0-19559 GCA_964545755.1 uncultured Halobacteriales archaeon
GAATCGTCCGCTCGACCTCGCCCGGCCCGACGCGATAGCCGCTCGTGATAATCACATCGTCATCGCGCGATTTGAACCAGAGATACCCTTCCTCGTCCCTGCTCCCGAGGTCCCCAGTCAGATGCCACTCGCCCACGGTGGCGCTTGCGGTCTTTTCCGGCTCGTTCCAGTATTCCCGAAAGACCACGGGGTCATCACCACGCTTGACGGCGATTTCGCCCGTCTCTCCTGTCGGGCGCTTCTCACCGGTCTCGGGATCGACGATGGCGACTTCGTGGCCCGGCACCGGCTTGCCCATGCTTCCCGGCCGAGCCGGAAACCACCCCTGACGATTTGTCACGAGCAGGTTCGCCTCGGTCTGGCCGTAGAGTTCGTTGACCGTGACGCCCGCGAGTTCCGCCTCGGCCCACTCCAGAATCTCGGGTGTGAGTGGTTCGCCGCCCGAACAGACCGCTTCGAGCGCGAGGTCGTATTCCTCAGCGGGATTTTCGACGCCCATCAGCATGCGAATCGCCGTCGGTGGAACGAACGCCCCGGTCACGTCGAATTCGGCCATGAGCGAGAAGGCCGTCTCGGGGTCGAAGCCCTCCATCGGGTAGCCGACTATCGGTTGGCCGTAGTGCAACGCCGGAAAGACCAAATCGCCGAGCGCGCCGATCCACGCCCAGTCGGCGGGCGTCCAGTAGACGCCGTCGAGGTCGCCCTCGAAGTACATCGCGAAGGCCGGACAGTGTCCGACCCAGACCCCGTGGGAGTGGAGCACGCCCTTCGGCGGGCCGGTCGAACCGCTCGTATAGAGGATGACCGCCGGTGTGTCGGCATCCGTTTCGGCCGGGGCGAGTTCGTCGCCTTCGAGCAGGTCGGCGAACGCGAGCGCCCCCGCGGCCGGCTTTCCAGCCTCCTCGACGGCATCCGGCGTCGCCTCGACGACGTGTTCTAGCCCATCGCACTCAGGGGCCACCGAAAGCGCCGTTTCCGTCGTCGCCGGGTCGGTGACGACGACCCGTGCGCCGCTGTCGTCGAGGCGATAGCGCAGGGCATCGGTCCCGAACAACACCGAGAGGGGAAGCGATATCGCACCGATTTTCCAGCACGCGAGATGCGTTATCAGGTTTTCGGGCCGCTGGGGCAAGACGACCGCCACTCTGTCGCCACGCCCGACACCACGCTCTGCGAGACCGTTCGCCAGTCGGCCAGACAGCGCGTCGAGATCGCCGAACGTGTACGTCGTGTAGCGACCGTCGGGAGCGGCCTGATACAGCGCCGGACTGTCGGGATCGTGTTTGCCCACGAGATCCGCCGCGAGGTTGTAGTCGTCCGGGAAATCCCACGCGAATCGCTCACGGGCCGTTTCGTAGCTGTCCTCGTCGAGTGTGAGTGTCCATATCATACGTGATGTTGGTCGAGCGGTTTCGAGACGGTTCGCCTCAGAGGAAGGCGAGTCGGCGCGATTCGATGCCGACATCGGCGTCGGCCAGCGCGTCGCGGTCGGCGAGTGCGCGAACGAGGTCGGTCTGTGGCTCCCCACGGGAGGTGTTCGAGAGCGTCCACGAGATATCGTCTCCATCCGTCCATGCGACCCGCAGTTCCGCCCGCCGGGTTCGCGTCCCCTCGTGCAGCCGAAGCGCCGCCACCGACGACACCGGTATCGTGAAGTTCCGCTCGTCGAGCGCGACGCACTCTTCAACCGTCGAACAGTCGTCGAGGTCGCTGCGTGTCGATTCGCCCATATCGGCTCGGAGAAGCAGCGAACTGAACGACTCGCCGGCGAAACAGAACCCGACGCTCTGCTCGCCGACGACGAGTTCCCAGAACTCGAGCGACGTCGGGCGATTGCGAAACCACTCGGTGAACCGGCCGGTGATGGGGTCGCCCTCGCTCATCGGTCCATGAGGGCGGCGATGTCCTCCGGCACGCTCGCGTTCGATTGGGTCAGGAGCGAGACGCCGACGAACGTGACGATGGCCGCGAGCAGTGCTGTGGCTCCGACGGGAAGACCGCCGAACAGCCCACTGTAAAAGCCGCTGAGCGCGCCACCGAATCCCTCCGACCCGGCAGCCTCCGCGATGCGCGGCACAGCACTAAAGACGATGTTGATACCCATTCCGACGACGACGGCGGCGATAGCGCCGTACTTCGTCGCACCCTTCCAGTTCATGCCGAGTGCGGCGATGGGGAAGATGGCGGCGGCGAAAAACCCCCAGCCAATAGTTCCGAGGATGCCCACTAGCTCATCGGAGAAGAAGACGACGAGCGTCGACGCCACCGTGAGACCGGCGAGGGCGGCCTGCGTGACCCGGAGCTCGGTCCGGTCGTCGTCGATAGACCGACCGAACGCACGCGGAATGTCCCGCGAGATGGCCGCCGCGCCGATATTCAAAAAGGAGTCGCTGGTGGACATGATGGCCGCCAGCAGCGCCGCAAGGATGAGACCGGCGACGACGCCCGGCGTGTATTCGAGGACAAACACCGGCCCGGCAATCGAGGCACTCGACGGGGCGCTCACCTCGCCGGCTTCGACCATCGAGCGAAGCGACAATCCTGTCGAGAGCGCGAGCAGGCTCGATACGGCATACGAGATGGCGGCGATGGGCGCACCCCACCGGAGGATTTTGAGATTGCGGCTCATGTAGAACTTCGTGATGAGGTGTGGCTGGCCGGCCGCCCCGATGGAGAACATGATCCACCAGCCGAGCGCGCCGAAAATGGGAGCGGCGAGCGCCGTCTCGATGCCGAGCGTCCCGAAGGGTGAGATGAGCGAAGGGTCGGCGCTGGCGAGGTTTCTGGAGATGGTGCCAACGCCGCCGCCGAAGGAGATGGCGAAGAAAAAGACGATGACCGCGCCCACGATCATCGTGATGGCTTGGACGAAATCCGTCCAGACGCCGGCTATCATCCCGCCGAGCGTGCTATACAGGAGGAGAATGAACGCGCCGCCGAACAACCCGACGATGACTGGGATACCGAAGATGGCACGCATCACGTACTGGAGCGCGGCGAGGTTTGTGGCGAGATACGCGATGACGCCGATGATGACCGCGATTGCGGTCAGCCCACGGACCCACGCGCTCTCGTAGCGGACGTACATTCCATCGGCGAGTGTGAGTACGTCCCGGACGTCGGCGAGCACCCGCATGCGCTTTGCGAGGACGACCCACGTGACGACGAATCCCACCGGGGCAGTGAGGAAGATCCAAAACGAGGTCGTCCCGTAGGCGTAGATGAGTTCCGGGCCGCCAACGAAGCCAAAGCCCGACTGAATCACCGAGAAGGCCGTGAGCGCGAGCACCCACGTGCCGATGGATTTGCCCGTGATGAGGAAATCGGAGGTCGATTCGGTCTGCATGTAGCCCCACGCGCCGATGCCGAGGACGATGAGCAGATAGACCGACCCGAACAGAAGGACGAACGGGTCGTCGGCGACCGGAATCGCCTGCAAAGGAATCATTCAGTCATCACCCTCCCGCCGGGTCCGTTCCGGCACCAACGGAAGCCGCCGCCCCTCCTGTGCCGAGCGCGCCCGCCGCATGATGTCATCGACGACCTCGTTACCCCCGATAGCGGGGAAGCGAAGCGAGTAGAGAATCGCCCCGAGCAGGGGCATGAGCCAGATCAAGAGGAGATAGGCGAGCGTCGCCTGCGGAATCCCGAACAGATAGGTGTACTCCGTCTGGCCCGGCGTCCAGAGCAGCCAGATGGCGGTCAAACCGACGAGGAAGGTCGCTCCAAGCAGTGCCACCAACCCCCAGTACGGCGCGATGTCGAACTCTCGGTCCCCGCGCTCGATGGACGAGCTGGCGACGACGCCGACGATGAGCAAGGCAGCGATATACGACAGGATTCGATACGTTCCGAGCGCGGTGGCCACGAGCGCCCCGAGCGCCAGCAGGCCAATGGCCGACATCAATACATTGCGCGACATACCCGTTCGTCCAAGGACGGCGTGATAAATGTTCAGGTCCGTCGGAGAGATATCACTTACTCGATAGAAGCGTTGTCAGTCCTCGGTCGGTTCGGCGCTCGTCGGTGCGTCTGGGTCGTTTTCGGGACTCGATGGGTGGTAGTCGGTGTCGTACTCGCCCACCTGTCCGTCCATCCTGTCGGGGTTGATACGCCCACCGAGCAGCATGAAATCGACCATCGTGAGCGCGGCCATCGCCTCGACGACGGGGACGCCCCGCGGCGGGAGCACGGGGTCGTGGCGACCGATGACCTGTGCTTCCTTCTCCTCACCTGTCTCCCAGTCGACGGTGGTCTGCTTCGTGGGAATCGAGGTCGGTGCATGGAGGGTGACCTCGCCACGAATCGGCTGCCCGGTCGTGATGCCGCCCTGAAGGCCGCCGTGGTCATTGCCCACCGGAACAGGGTCGCCGTCGTCGCTGAACGTCCAGTCTTCGTTGCGCTCGCTGCCGCGGTAGCGCCGCGCCTCTCGTCCGAGTCCGAACTCGAAGCCCGTCGCGGCTGGCACGCTCAGCATGGCTTGGCCGAGCCGCGCCGGCACCGAATCGAACCGTGGTGCGCCAAGCCCGCGGGGCGCACCCTGAATCTCGAATTCGATGGCTCCACCGATGGAGTCACCTTCCTCCTGGTACTGGTCGATTTTCTCGCGCATTCGCTCGGCGGTCGGGGGATGGGCACACCGGACGTCGTTCTCCTCGACGTGTTCGTCCATCGCCTCGAAACTCACCTCGGGAGTCTCGATGTCGCCGATTTGATTGACGTGTGCGCGGATTTCGATGCCCTCGCTCCCGAGAATCTTCTTCGCTATCGCACCGGCGGCGACCCAGTTCGCGGTCTCGCGGGCCGACGACCGCCCGCCGCCGCCCCAGTTGCGCGTGCCGAACTTCGCCGAATACGTGAAATCACCGTGTGAGGGTCGTGGGGCGGTGATGAACGGCTCGTACTTCCCCGAGCGGGCGTCCTTGTTCTGGATGACCATCCCGATTGGCGTCCCAGTCGTAAAGCCGTCCTGCGTGCCGCTCTTGATGGCCACGGCATCGGGCTCGCCACGGCTGGTCGTGATGTGGGACTGGCCGGGCTTTCGCCGGTCGAGTTCGTGCTGGATGTCGTCTTCAACGAGTTCCAATCCTGCTGGACAGCCAGAGACCGTGACACCCATCGCCTCGCCGTGGCTCTCGCCGAACGTGGTGACGCGGAAGAGTCGGCCGAATTCGTTGCCGTTCATGCTCGATAGTTGGGGTGGAAGGGTTTGAAGGTTGCAATCCCACCTTTTTACTCGGGCCCTCACTCACTCTCACTCGTGGTTCGAGAGAGCTTCGCTCGAACCCTCGCAAAAATCTGGACAAAAACCCGCTCACTCGCCTGCGGCCTCGTTCGCGGTTCGGTTGCTTTCTGCTACCGCACCGCGACCGCCACACCCTCCCCAGCCGATTCGCTCGCTTCCTACGGTCGCTCACACATCCACCGTCAGAACACAGTCTGACGAGCCTGCATTCACTTCGTTTGTGCAGACCTCGCACGAGTCGTGCCTGCGGCACTCCCGCGCGCCACAGCAACCAATGTGGGTGGGTTTCCAATTGACAATCAGGCTTCGGTGCCTGAGGTGGTGAAGAGCTTGTGGGCGCTGAACACGACGAATCCGAGGACAGCGGCGTACCAGAGCGTACCGACGCGGATGACCATCGTCGCACCGACCGCGATTGGTTCGGCGATGCCGAAGGTGAGCAGCAATCCGGCCATGCTCGCCTCCGCGGCACCCAGTCCGCCGGGCAGCATGCTCACCGCGCCGACGACCGACCCGAGCGCGAAGACGAACGTGCCCACTAACAAGGAGGTCTCGATGCCGAATCCTCGGAGGGTGAGCCAGAGCGCGACACCTTCGAGACCCCACGCGATGGTTCCCAGTACCGTCGCCACCGAGAGCGGGCGGAACCGGAAGAGCGCGTACGTGCTCTCGTACAGCGTTTCGAGCGCCTGTGCGTGCTCGCCCACGACGGGCAGCGACTCGGCCCACGAGAGGAGGCGCAGACAGCCCGCGCGCCACTGAAGCAGGCCGATGCCGAACGCGAAGACGACGGCGACCGCCACCAAGACCGTCGGCGAGCGCCCGTAGGCGACGACGCCGAGCGCGGCGAGCAACGACAGCGAGAGCAGATCGGTGATTCGTTCCGCGCCCACCACGGAGGTCGTCCGACTCGCTGGCACGCCCGCCTCGTCGCGCAGCAGCCACGCCTTCCAGACCTCCCCCGCTTTGCCGGGCGTGACGACCATCATCAGCCCGCTGAAAAAGACCGTCAAACTGGTCTTCAGCGGCACGTGGATGTCGAGTTCGCGCAGGTAGAACTCCCACTTGGCGAAGCGAAAACCGTAGCCCACGGTCGTCAGAGCGATGACCGCGCCGAACGCCCACAGCTCGAAGCGCGAGAAGGCCGCGACCACTTTCTGGGCGTCGGCGAGGACGAACAGCGCCGCGAACACCACGACTGTCAGCACCGCCGTCACCCAGACGCCGTGCTCGCTCGCTACCCGCCGGATGCGCGCCATCGCGCCGTCCTCATCCGACGCCTCGCGGTACTCGCTCATCGAACCCTCTCGAGTGCCCGCCGACCTTGCTGGAGCTTCGTGGCAACGTGACCAGAGAGATAGCGCCCGCGCCCGCGTGGCGTCGTCGTCCCCTCACGAAGCGCCCCCCGGAGCGACCCGTCGAATTCGGTCGCGGCGCGGCCGACTTCCATCGGGAAGTGTGCGTCGCTGCCGCCAGTGATGGCCAGTCCGTGGTGGGCAGCGAACGCGCGCGCCTGCCGGTTGAACAGCGGGCGCACACACCGGGAGTTTACCGCCTCGACGCCGTCGACCGCCGCCGCGATGGCGGGAAGGTCCCGCTCGTAGAACTGTCGCAGCGTGTCGAAGGGATGGGAGAGCACCGCAAGCCCCCCGTGGTCGTGTACCGCGTCGATGACCGTCAGCGGGTCGGCCTGCGGCGGCGCTTCCTCGACGTCGATGGCGAGCAGGTGGCCCTGCGTGGTCGTCACCTCGACACCCGAGACGACGTCCAACCTGCCGGGTGCGTGCTCGCGAACGCGTTCGACGTTTGCGAGCGTGTCGTGGTCGGTGACGACGATACCGTCGAGTCCCGCGTCCGCTGCCGCCGCAGCAACTTTTTTCGGGGGGGTAGCCGAACACGGCGAGGCGTCGGTGTGTACTTGGAGGTCGTACCGCATCAACCGAACACCCCGACCACCCACGCGCGCGGGCGACCGTAGAGGACGAGTACCGCGATGAGACCCCAAAAGAGGAAGTTGACGAGCAGCTGTCGGTCCACCAGCAGCGCGCCGGGCGACGCACCGCCCTGTGTGGTGTAGACGAGGTGGTGATAGCGGAAGACGCCGAAGAAGGCGAACGGCAGCGTGAGCATCATCGCCAGTTTCGCGCCCGTGAACGTGTAGATGGAATAGGACATCAGCAGCGTCGAGATGACGATGCCAAGCAACTGGTCCAGCGTTTCAGGGGTGTACTCGGCGAGGGTCGCACGGGTCTCGCCGGGGGACTCGCTCGCGGCGAACTCGTGGCGTCGCTTGCCGAGCGCGAGCAGGAGGGCCGCGAGGAACGTACAGACGACGAGCCACGGGCTGAGCGCGACGCCGATGGCGACCACACCCGCCACGGCCCGCAGGACGAACCCGATGGCGATGAGCAGCACGTCGACCAGCACGACGTCCTTGAGATACAGCGAGTACGCCGCGTTCTGGACGAGATAGGTGGCGATGACCGCAATGAACAGTGGGCCGAGGGTGTACGAGAGCGCAAAGCCCGAGACGAGCAGGGCGACTGCGAACGCACCCGCCGTCTGGACGCTTACCTGCCCGCTGGCGATGGGACGGTTGCGCTTTTCGGGATGGTTGCGGTCTTCCTCGACGTCGCTGATATCGTTGAAGATGTAGGTCGCGCCCGCGACCGCACAGAACGCCGCCACGGCGAGGGAGACCCGCCCCCACGCCATCGGGTCGAACAGCTGCTTCGAGAAGACGATGGCGATGAGTATCACGCCCTGTTTGTACCACTGCCACGGACGGATTTCGTAGGCGAGACCGGCGGCCGTGCGCACGAACCCGGCCTGCTGTGTCTGCGCCTCACCCATTGCTCTGCATGAATGGCCGCGAGACATAAACCTGACCGATTGATACGCACCGTTTCGGACGGTTTCAGGCGTGATATTCACACACGAACGCTCGCTCGTATCGGTAGATAGTTGAAACGCCCCCCACTACCGCGAGCAATGCAAGCACACGCACGCGACGACGACCGACTCGCCGAACCTGGCTCGCTGCTCGTGACTGGTGGAACGGGCTTTCTCGGTCTCCATACCTGCGAATACTTCAAAGATCGCGGCTGGGACGTGACGGCGTTCGACCTCAAACCGTTCAAACCAGAAGACGAGATCGAGGGCGTCGAGTTCGTCGAGGGCGACGTGCGCGACGAGGAGTCCGTTAGTGACGCCATCGAGCAGTCCGGAGCCGACGCAATCGTCCACACCGCCGCCGCGCTCCCGCTATGGGACGACCAGCGCATCCGCGAGACGACCATCGACGGCACGCGCAACGTGCTCTGGGCGGCCAAAGACTCCGATGTCGAGCGCGTGGTCTACGTCTCCTCGACCGCAGTGTACGGCACCCACGACTCCCACCCCATCACCGAGGAGTCGCCGCTCGATGGCGTGGGAGCCTACGGTGAGGCGAAAATCGAAGCCGAGAAGATCTGTCGGGACTTCCGCCGGATGGGGATGTGCGTACCCATCCTGCGCCCGAAGACGTTCATCGGCCCGAAGCGCCTCGGGGTCTTCCAAGTGCTGTTCGACTGGATCGAGTCGGGCGCGAACGTCCCGATGGTCGGCTGGGGCAACAACCAGTACCAGCTGATGCACGTCTACGACCTCGTGCGCGCGATGGAGTTCATGTTCGCAAAGGACGACGAGGACGTGAACACCACGTTCAACGTCGGGGCCGAGGAGTTCGGCACGATGAAAGAGGACTTTCAGGCACCCATCGATTATGCAGGAACTGGCAAGCGAACGGTGGGAACGCCCACACCGCTGACCGTCACCGCGCTCCGGGTGCTCGAAAAACTGAACCTCTCGCCGCTGTACCCGTGGGTCTACGAGACCGCCCACGAGGACTCCTACGTGTCAGTCGAGAAACTCAAATCGCTCGGCTGGGAGCCCAGCTACTCGAACAAGGAGGCGCTCGTCGAGACCTACGAGTGGTATCTCGAAAACTACGACGACCCCGAAAGCGAGGGCACAGGATTAGACCACCGCGTCGCGTGGGATCAAGGCGCACTCACGCTCGTGAAAGGGGTCTTCAAACGCATCTGAGCCGTCACCAACCAAAGCGCGGATACCGCGCCGCCGTCAATCGCCTGCAATCGTGACGAACACGCAGATCACCCTCGTGCAGATCGACAACTACGGGCCGTGGACGGTCACGCCGGAGCCACGACGCGAAGTTGACCTCCAGACCCTCCAATCGCGGCTGTACGCCGACCTGTCCCAACTCTTCGGCAACCGCGATGGGTACGTCTTCTTCTCGCGGTTCGACAACATGGTCGCCGTCACGAACGGTATTGACGGCGACGCCCATGCACTCATCCAAGAATCAATCGGCAATCGCTACCCGGTGACGGTGAGCCTCTCCATCGGCACGGCCCCAGCACCCGCCGACGCAATCGAGACCGCGAGCGAACAGCTCCAGGCCGCCGGCAGCGCTCAGGCCAGCGACCGCCGAGAGATTCTGCGCGGCGAGCCGATTGCCGAACCCGATCGCACCGAGGAGGACGTCCAGATCGCCCACTTCGACGTCAACGACGCCACCGGCAAATACACCGACAGGTTGAACGAGTTCGACACGTTCATCAACATCGAACAGAGCTACGCCGAGTTGATGCGCTATCTGCGCGAAACGCACGACTCGCTGTCGTTTTTCGTCGGCGGCGACAACATCATCTCGCCGTGTCCGGCGCTCGGCGAGGATGCCTACCACGACGCCATCGCCCACGTGCGCGAGACCGTCGGCGTCGACCTCAAGGTGGGCGTCGGGCGGGCCGCGGATGCCCAGTCGGCGGGCATGAACGCCAAACACGCGCTCGAAACCTGCCGGTACGATGGCCGCGACGTCGTGTTCGCCGACCGGTAGCCCCGGACCGCGGATCACCCGAGGTTGGCCCAGACGACCACGACCTGCATACACAGCGTTCCCACAAGCACGAGGAGCACACAGCCGTCGTAGAACGAGCGGACCGCACCCAACCCCCCGGTCCGTTCGAGGCGGGTCCCGAGCCAGCGACCCCCGACGTAGAACCCGGCGATGAGTAGGGAGAACGCGGCCAGCACGACCAGCGTCGGAGCGAACTCGGGACCGTAGTAGGGTCCTCCGAACGACCAGTGAACCCGCATCCGGCCGGGGAGTGCCCCGTAGGCGAGCGCGCTCGTGGCGATACTCAACACGGCGACCAGCGCTCCACCCGCATTCAACGGCCCGCGGGACGACGGCGTACGGCTGGACTGAGTTGCTGTCTCCGTCATTGCGTCCGGCGGTACGAACCGAAGGCTAATATATCAATCCAGCATCACAGTACAGTAACGGAGCTGATAACTCGTGGTTCGACGCGACGGTCGGAACCGCGCTCCGCCGTCGGAACGTTTGTAACATCCTGTTGTGTACTGCTCGGTATGGCCGATGCGGACCCGCCCCGGCGTGGGTTCGACGTCCTGAGCGACGAGACCCGTCTCGGAATCGTTCGGGCGCTCGCCGACCGGCTCCGAGAGACGCCCGAAGACCCCACAGTTGGTTTCGCCGACCTCCGGCGGCGGGTCGGCGTCAGCGATTCGGGGAACTTCAACTACCATCTCGAACGGCTTGACGGTCGGTTCGTGAGGAAGACCGCCGACGGCTACCGCATCGCCCCGGCGGGCATCATGGTCGTGGCTGCCCTCATCACCGGTGTCTACGGGGAGAGTAGTCAACTCGGACCGACCGAACTCGACGACACCTGTCCCGCCTGCGGCGAAGCGTTCACCGCGACGTACGAGGAAAGCGTCCTTCGCGTTACCTGTCCAAACGAACACACGTTCCAGCACGCCCTCCCGCCGGGGGTGATCGACGACCGTGAGCTGGCGGACCTCATCGAACTGTTGACACTCAAAACCCGACACGACCTGCAACTGGCGCTCGAAGGCGTCTGCCCGTTTTGCTATGCACAGTTGGCGTGGTCGTTCGACGCCGAGGTCCGCGCCGAGATGCCGAAGGTCGACACACGCTGTTCGCGGTGCGGCGTCCACTTCACGGCCCCCATTATCATGAGCGTGGTACACCATCCAGCCGTCGCGTCGTTCTACCACGATCACGGAATCGACGTTCGAAAACACCCGCTCTGGTCTTCTGAGTTCTTCGACGGCGTTGACGTGACCGCCCCGGACCCCGACCAGGTTCGCATCACCATCGAGCGCGGCGACGGAACGGTTACTGCAACGCTTGACCAGTCGCTTTCAGTCGTCGAGATCGTTCGCAAATAGGCGACTGATGACGTAGGAAGGCTGCGGTCTTAACCCTACTGGAGGTAGTTTTTAGCACATGCGAGCGGAACGGACTGGTATGAGTGGTGCTGTCACTGTGCGTGAGGTGATGACGCGGGAGTTTCTCGGCGTGAGCGAGGGCGACGACCTGCTCGAAACGGTCGAACTGCTCCTTGCGGAGGGGGCCGACTGTGCGGTCGTCCTCCGAGGACGCGACCCCGTCGGGGCGCTGAACGAACGCGACGCCCTCTCGGTGCTCGTCGGCGACACCGACCCGGACACGGCAACGGTCGGCGACGTGATGAGCGACGGAGTCGTCCGCATCACGTCGGACGCCTCGCTCGCGGCGGCCGCCAGGGCGATGGCTCGCGAGGACGCCGGCTGGCTGCTCGCCGTCGGGGACGAACCCGTGGGGGTGGTCTCGGCGTACGACATCGTCGCCGCCTCAACGATAGCGCCCGATGCCAACGGGATTCCGACAGCAACGGTCGATTCGGCGACCTACGATACACAGGGCATCTGTGAGACCTGCGGGACGCTCGCGAGCGACCTCGTGAACGTGAACGGACAGTTGGTCTGTGCAAACTGCCGTAGTTCCTGAAAAAACCACCGAAGACGATGCCAACTAGAGGGAAGACTTATATCGTCATCAACAAACACTACTGTTGACATGGCACGTAATCACAAACGGCGAGAGTTCCTCGTCGGTGTCGGGGCGGCCGGTATCGCCGGCTTCGCCGGTTGTATCGGCGGCGGTGGTGGCGGAAGCGGAAACAGCGGCAACGGCAGCGGTGGTGGAGGCGGTGGCACCGACAGCGGCGGTGGCGGAGGCGGGAACAGCGGCAGCGGCGGTGGCGGTCGCGCCATCAGGGTCGGCGTGCTCCAGCCGACGACCGGCGACCTCGCCTCGGTCGGCCAGCCGATTCAGCAGGCCGCGCTGTTGCCGGCACGGCAGCTTCAGAACGCCGACATCGAGTTTAGCATCGAGACACAGACAGAAGACACCCAGACCGACCCGCAGGCCGGCATCAGCGCCGCCCAAGCGCTCGTCGATGCGGGCTTTCCCGCCATCACCGGTGCAGCGTCCTCGGAGACGACGATTCAGGTGGCCGAAAACGTCACCATCCCCAACCAGGTCGTGTTGACCTCGCCGGCGAGCACCTCACCGGCCATCACGAACCTCCAAGACAACGGGTACGTCTATCGGACGCCGCCGAGCGACGCGCTCCAAGGCGAAGTGCTCGCACAGGTCGCCAGCCAGCGCGTCAACGCCTCGTCGGTGTCGGTGCTGTACGTCAACAACTCCTACGGACAGGCGCTCGCCGACAGTTTCGTCCAGGCGTTCGGTGGGGAAGTGCCCGCACAGGTCTCCTTCGAGAAGGCACAGTCGTCGTATACCTCCAAGCTCCAGGAGGCGATGGCGTCGAGTCCGGATGGACTGCTGGTCATCGGCTATCCCGAGAGCGGCAACCAGCTGTTCCGGGATTTCTACTCGAACTACAGCCGCGACACCCCCATCCTCGTCACCGACGGGCTGCGTGACCCCGAGCTGCCGGGCAACGTCGGCCAGTCGATGTCGAACGTCATCGGGTCCGCGCCGCTCGCGGCCGGGCCGGCCCAGCAGTTCTTCACGCAGGCGTTCCAAGACGAGTACGGCAACGAACCCGGCGTGTTCACCTCACAGGCCTACGACGCGACTGCCGTGCAGATACTCGCAAACGCCGCAGCCGGCGAGAACACGGGCTCGGCGGTCCAGCAGAACATGAGTAACGTCGCAAATCCCGGCGGTACCGAAGTCACGCCCGAAAACCTCGCCGAAGGTATCGGGATGGCCGCAAACGGCGAGGACATCAACTATCAGGGCGCATCCAGCGCCATCACGTTCGACGACAACGGCGATATTGCCTCGGCGAGTTACGAGGTGTTCCGGTACACCGAAGGCGGCGATATCGAGCAGGCGGGAACGGTCGAGTTCGGCGGGAGTGGTGGTGGTGGTGGTGGCGGTGGCGGAAACAACAGTAGCGCGGGCACCACGAGCGGCTGAACACAACGACGTTCTCAGCCGCCGAGGAACTCCCGGCGGACCTCCTCGTCGCCGAGCAGTGCCTCTCCGGAGTCGGTAAAGCGGTTCTTTCCCTGTACGAGGACGTAGCCACGGTCACAGCGCGAAAGCGCCTCCATCGCGTTCTGCTCGACCATCAGTACGGCTGTACCGGCGTCGTTGATGGTATCGATGCGGTCGAACATCTCGTCGACGAGGTCCGGTGCAAGCCCCGCCGACGGCTCGTCGAGCAGCAGCAGTTCGGGGTCGAGCATCAGCGCCCGGCCCATCGCCAGCATCTGGCGCTGCCCACCGGAGAGGGTGCCCGCGCGCTGGGACTGGCGCTCCTCCAGGATGGGGAATCGCTCGAACACGTCGTCAAGGCGGTCTCGGGGCACCGAATCGAGGATGTACGCACCCATCTCCAGGTTCTCGCGCACCGAAAGCCCCGCGAAAACGTTCTCGTTTTGGGGCACGTAACTCACCCCACGCCGGATGACCTCCTCGGGGACGAGCCCGCTGATGTCCTCGCCGTCGAAGGCAATCGTCCCGCCCATGTAGGTCGCCAGCCCGAACACCGCTTTCATGACTGTGGATTTGCCCGCGCCGTTCGGCCCAACGATGGTGACGTACTCACCGGATTCGACCACGAGGTCCACATCCGAGAGGATTTGGAGGTCGCCATAGCCCGCATCGAGGTCCGTGACCGAGAGCAGGCCCTCAGTGGTCGTTTCGCTGTCGGCGTGAACGCTGGCGCTGTCCTCGGCCGTACGCTCGTCACTCATACGTTCGCCCCGAGGTACGCGTCGATGACCTGTTCGTTCTCCCGAATCGCCGCCGGCGTGTCGTCGGCGAGGACCCGGCCCTGGTGCATGACGATGACGCGCTCGCAGTTGTCCATGATGACGTCCATGTCGTGTTCGACCAGTAGGAAGGTATACCCCTGTTCGCGGAGTTCGTGAACCCGTTCGAGGAGTTTGCGTTCGAGCGTCGGGTTGACCCCCGCGAGCGGTTCGTCGAGCAAGACGACCTCGGGGTCGGTCAGCAGGGCACGAGCCATTTCGAGGAGCTTGCGCTGGCCACCCGAGAGGTTGCCCGCCTGCTCCTCGGCGAGGTGGTCGATTTCGAAGAATTCGAGCGTCTCCCACGCCCGCTCGCGGAGGTCGCGCTCTTGGGCCTGTACTGCGCGGCGCGCACCCGGCAGCACCGACCGCCAGAGCGACTCTCCCTTTTGGGCTTTCGGCGCGAGCATCATATTTTCGAGCACCGTCATCTCCCGCAACTCACGGGCGATCTGGAAGGTACGAACGAGCCCACGGTTCGCTATCTCGTGTGGGCGCAGCCCGGTTATCTCCTCGTTGTGGAGCTTCACCGAGCCGCCAGTCGGGCGATGAACACCGGTGATACAGTTGAACGTGGTCGATTTGCCCGCGCCGTTCGGCCCGATGAGTCCCGTGAGCGAGCCTTCCTCAATGGCGAAGGTCGCCCCGTCGACCGCCGTCAGGCCGCCGAAGGCCATGCGGAGGTCGTCCACCCGGAGCGGCCGCCCGGGCGGGGTCTCGCGGGCAGCGCGCTCGACGTCCGAATCCTCCTCGGGGTCGACCTCCGGGATGGTCTCGGGACTCTCACCCTCGATGGCCGCCCGCGTGTCCGGCGCGTCCGTGTCCTCACTCATCCTCGTCCTCCCCGGACCCATCGGCCCGGCTCGCCCCGGCACCATTGCGCGCGAGCGAGACGGCCGCGGCGGTCTCCGTGCGGTGGCCGAGCAGCCCCTCCGGCCGGTTCTGCACGAGATAGACCAACACGACTCCCACGAGCACGAACCGGAGGCTGGCGATGTCCGCGAGCGTGTAGGCGAGCAGCGGACCGAAATCGAGCGCGCCGAGCGCCCCGACGGCGTCGGTGAACGTGTTCGGCGCACCACCGAGGTCCACAGTTTGTTGGACGAGCCGGCGGACGAACGTTGGTCCCTCGAAGAGCAAACCCGCAAACAGCGCGCCGCCGATGACGCTGCCGGTGTTCGACCCCGAGCCGCCGATGATGAGCGCGATGAAGATGTAAAAAGTGACGATTGGCAAGAACAGGGCAGGATTGACCAGCGCCTGACTGCCCTGCCAGAGAATCCCGCCTAAGCCCATCAGCGCACAGCCGAGCATGAACGTCTTGATCTTGAAGCGGTTGGTGTTTTTCCCCAGCGAGTTCGCCACGAGTTCGTCCTCGCGGATGGCTTTCAGCACTCGACCGAACGGCGAGTTGCCCACGCGCGTGAGGAGCAGATAGAACAGGCCGACGAAGACCACGAGCACGATCGTGTACGTCCAGTCGACGACGACCGGCTCGCCGAGTCCGAGAGTCCCGAAGAAGCCGAAGACGCCCTCGCCGAGGGCCGTCGTTCCCGCTGCGGGACTCGACGGGGTGGTGTAGTACAGCGCCATCACGGGGTTGGTCGGCGTCTGGATACCCTGTGAGGCTCCGGTTCCCATCTCCAGACCCGCAATCGAGAACGTCTGAAAGGTGGTCGAGTTGTACGTGAGCCGGATGATTTCCGAGAGACCGAGCGTGACGATGGCGAGGTAGTCGGCCTTGAGTCGCAGGGCCGGCAGCGCAGCGAGCGCGCCGACGAGCGCCGCCGCGACCATCCCACCGACGACGCCGACCCACAGCGGCAGTCCGAGCCCGGGCACGCCGCCGGCGGCGGGACTCGCGGGCGCGGTGAGCATCGCCATCGTGTAGACGCCGACGGCCATGAACCCCGCGACGCCGATGTTCAGCAGTCCGGCATACCCCCACTGGAGATTCAGCGCGAGCGCGAGCAGCGCGTAGACCGCGGCGAAGAAGGTGATGCGCTGGAGGGTGCTCGCAAGCCCCGCGACGTCGAGGCCGAGCGCCATTCCCAATACCGTGAAACCGACGTACAGCCCGAACAGCACGCCGAGAATCAGAACGGCATCGTTGTCGGGCAACTTGGCCGCGACCCGCTCGGTGGCGCTGCTCATCGACCAGTCACCTCGATAGCCGTCTGCTCGGGAGCGTGTGGAGGGTTCATGCGGTCGTCACCCCGCCGAACAGCCCCGACGGTTTCACTAATAGCATGAAGATCATCACGAGAAAGGCCGCGACGGTGGTGAAATCGGAGGGTATCCAGACCAGCGAGACGGTGCTCGCAAGCCCGATGGCCAATCCGCCGAACATCGCGCCGTAGACCGAGCCGATGCCTCCGAGGATGACCGCCGCGAAGATCAAAAGGAGGAGGACCCAGCCGAAATCGAAGGCGATGGTCCCCGTCTCGAGGGTGATGAGATAGCCCGCCGCACCGGTGAGACCGCCGCCGATGAGCCACGTCGCACGGACGACGCGCTCGGTCGGAATGCCGGTGACGCGCGCGAGGTCGCGGTTGTCGGCCATCGCGCGCATCGCCGTGCCGAGTTTCGTGTACTGGAGAACGACGTGGACGCCGACCAGCAGTCCAATCGCACAGACCGCGAGCGTGGCCTCGTGGGCGTTGATCTGGATGCCGATACCCGGAACGGTGACAGCCGGGAGCGACCCACCGGTGACGCCCGGTCGGCTGGTGCCGAAGACGAAGGCGATGAGGTACCGCAGCGCGAGCGCGACGCCGATGCTAGCGATGAGCAGCGAGATTCCGTCTTGGTCGCGCATCGGCTTGTAGACGATTCGGTCGATGGCGAGCGTGAGGAACACAGTAAAGACCGCCGCGACGACGAGACCGACGAGAACTGCCAGCGGCGTCGAGGCGACGCTTACGCCGACCGTGCCCGCGTTCGCGTCGCCGCTGACGCCGAGCAGGAGGAGGTCGCCGACCGAGAACGTGCCGAAGCCCGCGATGGCGTAGGTGGTCGCCCAGCCGGCGAAGGCCCCACTGGAGATGTAATCGCCGTGGGCGAAGTTGGCGAAACCGAGAATGGCGTAGGTCATCGAGAGACCCACGCCCGCAAGCCCGATGACCAGCCCGAGGATGAGACCGTCCTTCAAGAAGATGGCGAGACTGAGCACCGACAGCGACCCCCCTACTACTTTGCCGACCAGATCGAGCGCCAACAGCACACAGACGACCGCGACCAGCAGCGTGAGGGGTTGTTCGGCGACGACGCTCCGGCCGCGAGAGTAGGTTTCAGCAATACCCATGATACGATTCCACATGAAACGGTGGGGGAGACCATAATAAGTGTTGCTCCCCGCCCCGGCCGGAGCGCCGGAGGGAAAGGGATTTGCCGGCGGCCGGAGGAGTGCGGGCAATGATCCGAACCCTCGACGACCTCGACTGCGAGGGCGTCGCCGTCGGGGTGCGCATCGACATCAACAGCCCCCTTGCCGAGTCGGGACTGGCCGACGACGCCCGCCTGCGCGCCCACGTCGAGACCCTCTCGGAACTACTCGAACGCGGCGCACGTGTCGCGATTCTCGCCCATCAGGGTCGGCCCGGCGACGAGGACTTCTCGACGCTTGCGGTCCACGCCGAGCGCCTCGACGAACTGCTCGCCGCTCCCGTCGATTACTGCGATGCCACCTTTACGGCGTCCGCCAGAGAGCGCGTCGCGGAACTCGAAGGAGGGGAGGCCGTCCTGCTCGAAAACACCCGTTTCTACGCCGAGGAGTACATGGAATTCGACCCCGAGCGCGCGGCCGACACTCACCTCGTCGAGGGGCTCTCTCCCGCGCTCGACGTCTACGCCAACGACGCTTTCGCCGCGGCCCACCGCTCACAGCCCTCGCTCGTCGGCTTTCCGCAGCGACTGCCGGGCTACGCCGGTCGGGTGATGGAGCGCGAACTCGACGTGCTCGCGAACATCGAGGAGACCCCGCGCCCCCGCGTCTACCTGCTCGGCGGCGCGAAGGTCGGCGATTCCATCGGCGTCGCACGCAGCGTCCTCGAAGCCGGTCTCGCCGATACCGTACTGACTGCGGGACTGGTCGGCAACGTCTGCCTCCTCGCAAGCGGCGCAGAACTCGGGACGGCGAGCGCGGAGTTCGTCTACGATCAGGGCTACTGGGACGAGATCGACCGCGCGGGCGAACTGCTCGATGCGTACGACGAACTCAGGGTTCCGGCGGACGTCGCCATCGAGCGCGACGGCGAGCGCCATGAGATACCGGTAAGCGACCTCCCACAGGAGACCGAGACACCGGCCAAGGACGTCGGTAGCGAGACCGTCGCTGCCTATTCGGAGGTCATCGACGCCGCCGGCACGGTCATCCTGAACGGGCCGGCGGGCGTCTTCGAGGAAGAGACCTTCGCCCACGGGACGCGCGAGCTGTACTCGACGGCCAGCGAGGCCGCACATAGCATCGTCGGCGGCGGCGACACGGCGGCGGCGATTCGACGGTTGGGCATCGATGGGTTCGACCACGTGAGCACCGGCGGCGGCGCGTCGCTCGCGCTGCTCGCCGGCGATTCGCTGCCGGCCGTCGAGGCACTCGGCGAGTGACTATCGAAGCGCCCGACACCGCGGCCGCGGGTGCGGTCGCTGACCTCTGGGTAGAGCTGGCGCGCGAACAACGCGCGTTCGGCTCGCATCTCCGTGCGGGGGCCAACCGGGCGACCATCCGTGAGGCCATCGTCCGGGCCATCATCGCCGACGGCTTGCTGGTCGCCCGCGAAGAGGATGAGATAGCGGGGTTCGTCATGTTCGGCCCGGAATCCGAACGCTTCGAACAGAACGTCTCGCGCGGTGTCGTCCGCAACATCGTCGTTCGTCCCGACTACCGAAACGCCGGCATCGGCGCGGAATTGCTCGCGACCGCCGAGGCGGAACTCGCCGCGGCGGGCTTCGACGTCGTCTCGCTGTCGGCGCTCTACGACAACGAAGCGGCGCGGCGCTTTTACGCTCGGCAGGGCTACGAGCCACACCGCATCGACCTCGAAAAGCGACTCGAAAGCGACACCGACAAACCCGAGCGCGGATAATCGAGGGTGTGCCAGGGGAGCTTGGGCGGTGCAAGCACTCGATTTGTAATCGAGAATTCGTGGGT